>JANQKA010000690.1 GCA_028281405.1 Hasllibacter sp.
GCCAGCCCGCGGGACGCCCGAACGGGCCGCGCATGCTGAAAAAAGGAGGACGAAATGCTTGTTTGGCTTGCTGTCATCGCGCTGATCTTTCTCTTGTACGCCTTTGGTGTCTTGCTCATGATGCTGGCCACCGTGCTACACGTTGGCAAGGAGCGTTGGGAGGAGGCGGGCAGGATCTCGGGTTCGGTGAGAAAAGCATTTATGGGCGAAGTCGACCCGGAACCGGGAGGTGTGAGGGACATCCGCGTCACGAGGGGACGGGTCTGGGACAGGAAAAAGCGACGTTACCTCCGCCAAGGTAAACTGACCGACGACTACGTGCGGGGTCTGGTGTCTTGAGGTCCGCCGTTCCGCGGGCGCGTTGCCGGACGAGCGAGGCGCAAAACATGTGGAGCGTCGCAGGGAGGACGAAATGCTTGTTTGGCTTGCTGTTATCGCGCTGATCTTGCTCATGATGCTGGCCACCGTACTGCACATTGGCAAGGCGCGCTGGGAAGAGGCGGGCAGGATCTCGGGATCGGTGAGAAAGGCTTTTTGGGGCGAGGTCGACCCGGAGCCTGGAGGAGTGAGGGACATCCGCGTCTCAAAGGGACAAGCTTGGGACAAGAAGCAGCAGTGCTGGATCGACCAAGGCAAACTGTCCGACGACTATGTGCGGGATTTGGTGACTTGAGGTCAGCCGCCCCGCGGGATGCGTGCCGGATGAGCGAGGCGCCAAACCAGTTGAGCGTCACAGGGAGGACGAAATGCTGGTTTGGCTTGATGTATATCGCGCTGATTTTTCTCTTGTTCGCTTTTGGTGTCTTGCTTATGATGCTGGCAGCCGTACTGCACATCGGCAAGGATAATTGGGATGAGGCGAACGAAATCTCCGGCTCGCCGAAAAAAGCGTTCTTGAGTGAGGTCGACCCGGAGCTTGGAGGGCGAAGGGGCATCCGTGTTTCGAAGGAACTGGAAAAGGCAGGGGTGGATTCGCAAAGGCAAACATGCCCATTGGTACGCCCAAAACTTGGAGTCGTGAAGTTCGTTGTGTCGAGGATGACCCGTCAGGCGGCGCGGTCCAAATGCACTCGGGAAATGGCGGGTTTGGTGGAAATCCACCTTGGACCGGTTTTTCTCGGAGCAAATTCGCTGGCCACGAGTTATGCCGCAATCGAACGATTTGGTCGAGCTCAGGGCCTCCACGCCGGGAAGCAATACCATTTGTGGGTGCCCAGGGAAGGTGGTCTCGGGATACATTCGGCGGAAGCTCTCCTCGAAGCTGACGGAACAAGGACAAACGGTCATGGTCGCGGAATGAAGCCAAACCAATACACCCATTC
Source organism: Hasllibacter sp. (assembly GCA_028281405.1). Lineage (GTDB taxonomy): Bacteria > Pseudomonadota > Alphaproteobacteria > Rhodobacterales > Rhodobacteraceae > JANQKA01. The sequence continues at coordinate 1,323 of JANQKA010000690.1, forward strand.
TCGGGTGGCGGTAGGTGAGTGAAATGAAAAAGTATCTCGCTTGGGTGCCGACGATAACTGGCAACCTGTCTTTCACGGCCATTGAACCCTCAGGGATCGGGAAAAGGATGCTTGAATCGTCGCGGACCTTTGAGGGGGCGAGTTTCGTGATCGTGATGCAGGAGCGGCGCACATCAGACATTCAATTTGGACGGCTCGGAGATGCGTACAACGGGAGGATCGGACGTGAAGGTCACGTTGTTTACACCTTTTTGGGAAAGTCTTCAAAATACGAAAGCCCGGATGAGCTTATCGGAATCTGCGTCTGCTTGCCCAAACGCGAGAACAAAATTCTGAAAAAGTCTCTTGAAAATTTGCTTGATGACAATCTTGACGCCCAGAATTACGAAGGGACATTAACCGAAATAGGGAATGAAATACTTGGCGGCGAAACGTATCCGGGAGGCGAAGTTTCAAACATATCTTTGAGCCGAGACGGGAAAATCGAAATCGGTGTCTTGAAAGGTGAGCGCGGCGACGAGAAAGACACCGCAGCGCAAGCGTTCTCATTCATTCGCGATATTTGTCACGTCCATCAACATCATGCGGGGACTACGGACATCATAGTCGATGTTGTTCCCGCCTCCGACGGGGAAGATGAATGGAGACGGGAAACGCTCAACACCCTATGCAAATGGATTACCCAAATGAAGAGAACGAAAGATAGTTCGGCGTATGTAAGCGCGAAAGGCGTTCTCGCGTACGCCCGCGCGTTCGAGAGGCTGCATTGCGATGAGGATGACGGGAAAGAAAAAAATCCAAATTATTTGTGGAGCGAAATCAGCGATTCACTGGACGCGGGGTTGGCGGGAGCGAAGCAGGAAGAGGCGAAAAGATTGAAGATCGCAACGGTCATTTTCAATAGACTGCTTCCGGCGGTGGGGGTGTTCCTGCTATTCTTGAGGTCGTTCACCGAATCACAAGGCGAATCCGAATTAACTTACCAGGAGAGACTGGCATCCCAAATCGCGAATTTCATCAGCGACAACATTTTATTATTTGGCGGCGCGCTCATTTTATCCATTATTATTGGAAATTTTTCAATTATTAATCGTTCGTGGTATTCGGGGAGGGAACGGTTCTTGGATGTTTTCAGAATTATTTTTCCCATTCGATTTTGGGTCATCGTGGCGTTCTATGTAGTATTGCTTTCCACCGTGTCATACCTGGGTTACGCGATTATGAATTGGCTGCTCGATGCGGCCATTTCCCCAACATTCACTTTGCCCCAATTTTATTAGATTCACGCGGTCTCCCGAATCTCCAAAGCAATTCTCTCATAATTATGCGGAGTGTGCGGTGGCTCCCGGAAACTCTTTCTAGTGGGCGAGAACTAAAACCGGGACTAATCCGGTTGGTTCGGGTGTCGGCGCAGCTCGGCGGATCCCCTTGACCGGAAAATGCGCACGGCCCCGATCCGTCAACCGTTTTCGCTCAGGACTCCGCCGGCGAGATGTAGCGACCCGCAAATCAAGACGCGGCTCCCGGGCGCTTGGGACGCGATTTCCGTTACCGCCGCGAGCGTGTCCGGGGCGACGGAGGCCGCGAGCCCAACGATCCGGGCGGCCGCCGCCGTGTCGTCCGCGGCGAGAGTCGCGCTTTCGCCCGGAATATCCACCGCCGTTAGGCTTTCCACGACCCCGGCCAGCGGGGAGAGATACCCTCCTACGTCCTTGGTGTTCAGCATCCCGCACACAAGGTGCAGGGGACGGGGAGGCAAGTGGCGCAGCGCACGGGCCAGCGCGAGCCCGGCCGCCGGGTTGTGTCCGCCGTCGAGCCATAGTTCTGCCGAACCGGCGGCTTCGACCAGGGGCCCCGCGGTCAGCCTCTGCAACCGGGCGGGCCAAACCACGCCGGTCATGGCCGCTTCGCAGGTCGCTTCGTCCACCCCGAGATGCCGAAGCGCGGCCAGCGCCGTCCCCGCGTTTTCGATTTGATGGCCGCCCGCCAACCGCGGCGGGGGAAGATCGAGCAATCCGTTCCCGTCTTGGAACACCAATCGTTCATGTTCCTCGAAGACGTCCCAGTGCCGTCCCTGAATCAAAAGGGGTGCTCCAACCCGTTCGGCCCGGTCCTCGATGACTTTGAGCGCCTCCTTTTCTTGGCGGGCAACGACGCAGGTGGCTCCGGGCTTGAGTATTCCGGCCTTCTCGGCCGCGATTTTTTCCAACGTGTCGCCAAGATATTGTTGATGATCGAGACTCACGGGTGTGATGACACAGACGCGGGGAGAGGCGATAACGTTCGTCGCGTCGAATCGCCCGCCCAAACCAACCTCCAGAAGTGTGTGGTCGGCGGGCGCACGGCTCATCGCCAGCAACGCGGCGCAGGTGGTAATTTCGAAATAAGTGATCGGCGCGCCGCCGTTCGCCGCATCGCACTCTTCGAGCGTTGCGGTCAGGGCATCTTCGCCGATCAACTCCCCCGCCAACCTTATGCGTTCGTTGAACCGCACCAGATGGGGCGAGGTGTAGGCATGGACTCGCGCGCCGCCTCCCTCCAAGCCGGCCCGGATCATCGCGAGCGTGGATCCCTTGCCGTTCGTTCCGGCGACGTGGGTCACGGATGGCAATTTTGTCTCGGGGTTTCCCAGCAGGCTCAATAACCGCTCCATCCTGTGGAGGGTCAGGTCGATGACTTTCGGATGCAGCGTCATCAGACGCTCGAGAATCCGATCCGAAGCGGTCATGTTTTTTCTTTGGCTTTCGGTTTGGCGGCTCCGCTCCGCGGCGCGGGCTTGCCGGAGGCGCCACGTCCGCCATTGCGGTCCACGATTTCCACAGCGCCGGGACTCGGCAAATCGGCTATGACCTGCGGGTCGAGGCCAAGCAACATGCGCGTCAGGATTATCAACTCGTCCCGGAGTTTGGCGCGGTGGGTCACGCGGTCCAGCATGCCGTGATCCAACAGGTATTCCGCGCGTTGAAACCCTTCGGGAAGCTTTTCGCGGATCGTCTGCTCGATCACGCGCGGCCCGGCGAAGCATATGAGCGCGTTGGGCTCGGCGATGTGGATGTCTCCGAGCATCGCGTAGGAGGCCGTCACGCCGCCCGTCGTCGGATTGGTCAGAACCACGATGTAGGGGAGGCCCGCCTCCTTCACCATCTGCACGGCCACCGTCGTTCTCGGCATCTGCATCAGGCTGAGGATGCCTTCCTGCATGCGCGCCCCGCCCGCGGCTGAAAACAGGATCAGAGGCCTCCGGAATTCCACAGCGCGCTCCGCCGCGGCGATGACGGCGTTGCCGACGTGCATGCCCATGGAGCCTCCCATGAACGAGAAGTCCTGCGCCGCCGCGACGATGGGCGTGCGCCCCATCTCGCCCTCGGCCACGAGCATCGCGTCGCGCTCGCCGGTGTCCCTTCTGGCGTCCCGCATCCGCTGGGAATAGGGCTTCTGGTCGCGGAAGTGCAGCGGATCCTCGAGGGGTTCGGGAACATCGATCAAGGTGAAAATTCCGCCGTCGAACAGAGCCTTGAACCGGTCCCGCGGTCGGATCGGGAGATGGTGGTCGCAGTTCGAGCAAACCATCAGGTTGTCGGCCAATTCCCGGTGGAACAGCATCGCTTCGCACTCGGGACACTTGGTCCACAGATTCTCGGGCAACTCGCGGCGCGAGAAGAGGGAGTTGATCTTGGGCCGGACGTAATTGTCGATCCAGTTCATGAGCGGTCCCTTGAACGCCTGTGAGGATGACCAACTGATAGGACCGCCCGGAGCCGATTGCAATTGCCGTCCCGCCGCCGGCCGCCCTGGAACCGGAATTCCGCGATGGGAGTCCGCGGCGCAGCGGAGCGGGAGCTCCCGCGGAAAACGAACGCGGGACTCGGCCAACGACCGCGGGATCCGGGGCTCCGGAGGCCGCCTTCTTGCGGGAGGACTCCCCATATAATAGACGGGGACGTCCATTCATGGGGAGGAGGAACTTCATGCTGAAGCGATCGTTCGACAAGTCGAAGCTGCCCAGCCGCCACGTCACCGAGGGACCGGCCCGCGCGCCGCACCGATCCTACTATTACGCCATGGGCATGAGCGAGGAGGAGATTCACCAGCCCCTCGTCGGCGTCGCCACATGCTGGAACGAAGCCGCCCCGTGCAACATAGCGCTGAACCGACAGGCGCAAGCGGTGAAACTGGGCGTCAAGGAAGCCTCAGGCACGCCGAGGGAATTCACGACCATCACCGTCACGGACGGTATCGCCATGGGCCACGAGGGCATGCGTTCGTCGCTCGCTTCGCGGGAAGCGATCGCCGACACGGTGGAACTCACCATGCGCGGTCACTGCTATGACGCGCTCGTGGGACTCGCGGGTTGCGACAAATCGCTGCCCGGAATGATGATGGCGATGATCCGCCTGAACGTGCCGTCGGTGTTCATTTACGGCGGCTCCATCATGCCGGGCCGCTTTCAGGGACGCGATGTCACCGTCCAGGACGTGTTCGAAGCGGTCGGCCGCCACCAGGCCGGACAGAATTCCGACGAGGAACTCCGCGCGTTGGAAAAAGTCGCCTGTCCCTCGGCGGGCGCATGCGGCGGACAGTTCACCGCGAACACGATGGCCTGCGTGTCCGAGGCCATCGGTCTCGCGTTGATGAACTCCTCCGGCGCGCCGGCCCCCTACGAAAGCCGTGACCAGTATGCCACGGCCTCGGGCGTCGCGGTCATGAGCCTTCTGGAGAAGAACATCCGCGCCCGCGACGTGGTGACCCGGAAGAGCCTCGAAAACGCCGCGCGCGTCGTGGCCTGCACAGGCGGATCGACCAACGCGGGCCTCCATCTGCCGGCCATGGCCCACGAGGCGGGCATCGAATTCGACCTTGACGACGTTTGCGAGATTTTCCGGGACACGCCCTATTTCGTGGACCTCAAGCCCGGCGGCAAATACGTGGCGAAGGATCTTTACGAAGTGGGAGGCGTTCCCGTGGTGATGAAGGAACTGCGCAAGGCGGGACTTCTGCACGAGGACTGCGTGACCGCGTCCGGCAATTCCATCGGCGAGGAGCTCGACAAGGTCGAGTTGGAGGCCGACGGCAGCGTCATCCATCCGGTGGCGACGCCGATCAGCGCGACCGGCGGCGTGGTGGGGCTGAAGGGCAACCTCGCCCCAGAGGGAGCCATCGTGAAGGTGGCGGGAATGAGCGTGGAGGAACAGGTGTTCGCGGGTCCGGCCCGCGTGTTCGAATGCGAGGAGGACGCCTTCGACGCGGTCAAATCGCGCGGCTACAAGGAGGGCGAGGTCATCGTCATCCGCAACGAGGGGCCGGCCTCCGGTCCCGGCATGCGTGAGATGTTGGCGACCACCGCCGCCCTGTCCGGCCAAGGCATGGGGAAGAAGGTCGCGCTGATCACCGATGGCCGATTCTCGGGCGCGACCCGCGGTTTCTGCGTGGGCCATGTCGGCCCCGAAAGCGCGCATTGCGGGCCGATCGCCTTGATAGAGGACGGGGATATCATAACCATCGACGCGACGAAGGGCGAGATCTCGGTCGACCTGACGGACGGGGAACTCGAGGCGCGCAAGGCCAAGTGGCAGGGCCCGCGCAAGACCATTTACGCGTCGGGAGCGCTTTGGAAATACGCGCGGCTCGTGGGGTCCACCAGGAAGGGCGCGGTCACCCATCCCGGAGGCGCCGAAGAGGCCCATTGCTACATGGATCTTTAGGAACATCGGCCCGCTTCTCCGGCGAAGGCGCCCGCCCGCGGCGGAGGGGCGCGCCGCTCCATTCCCGATGATGGCGAAGCGGGCGGTAACCGACGCGGCGCGGATCGAATGGTCTGGCCTCCTTCACCGCGGGTTGTCCGATCCAAGGGCTCGGACGGGGGCCGCCTTCGTCCCGGTCCCGCCATTCCGCCGGCGCCTTCACGCGCCCGGGAATCCCGGCGTGGTAAACCACGCCGAATTCTTGAAAAGGCGTCCGATCGGCTCCACGGAGCGCCGGCGACTTGGGCGTGAACACAAAATCGCTTGACGATGGTGTTCGCCGTCTTTCGGCGATTCGCGATTATCTCCACGCGGTTCGCGCCACCGATTCAATCAAATCCGCCGGCGCTCCATCCCACCGCGGCGTTTCTCCGTCCCCTCCCGCGCGCCACCATTCCCGGTTTCCCGGTCAATCCGGCGGTTGCACCCGAATCGGTTCGGGCGGCGAGCGGATGGATGATCGGCTCCGGACCGCTTGGATTCGCGGCGGCGCCGCGAACCCCGAAAGATGACAGCCGCGATCCACGGAATGGACAGGTGGACGGACGCCAGGCGCGCGGGCGACCGGGGAAGCGGACCCCTTTCCGGGGCGCGCCTTCCGCAATGAGCCGCCGGACTACCGAAGGCAATCCGCGCCGGGGAGGGATCCGCGTTTCCATGGGAAACACCCGGAAGCATCGTTGGATTTAACGCGCCTCGTTCCGGGCGGCGCTCGACGCCCCGGCCAAATCCCGCGCCGTCTTTCCGCCACGCGGAAAACGCGCTATCGGTTCAACGGACGGAATTCGGGAACCGGGGCCCGCGGGCCGTTCCCGCCCGGCGGCCAAAGCGGGAGACGCGCCATGCCCTACAGTTACGACGACCAGAACATCTTCGCGAAGATCCTGCGCGGGGAAATCCCGAACAAGACGGTGCTCGAGACGGATCACACGCTCGCGTTCGAAGACATCAATCCCGCGGCGCCGGTCCACGTGCTGGTGATTCCCAAGGGCGCCTACGTGAACGCGGATCACTTCGGCTCCGAGGCGTCGGACGCGGAACTGGCCGACTTCCAGCGCACGGTCGCTCGCGTCGCGAATCGGGCCGGCGTCTCCCCCGACGTCGGGGACGGCTACCGCACCATTTCGAACGCCGGGCCGAACGCCGTGCAGGAGGTGCCGCACTATCATGTGCATGTGCTCGGCGGGCGGCGTCTCGGCCGGATGCTTCAACCCGGGGGCTGAAGCCGCCGGAAGGCGAACAGGATCGTCAGGTGGTCCGGCTCGCCTATGGTGTATACGCGGAAGGGCTTGGTCCGCTCCACCTCCTCCCAAACCCCGCGCTCCGCCAGATCGTCGAGAACGGCGGGAAATCCCTGTTCGCGCCAGGTTCGTTCGACGAGGTTGAAGATGACCGCGCCGCCGGGCCGCGTGACCCTGGCCAGCTCGCGGAGCGCCGTCGGAGGCGCGTGGCCGGGTCCGAACGACCCGACGCAGAGCGCGCCCGCGAAGCGCGCGTCCTCGAATGGAAGGGACGCGGAGAGGTCGCTTTGGCCGAGTTCCGCGTAGGCGCCGGTTCCGGCGGCGATCTCAAGCATTTCGGGCGATATGTCGACCGCGGCGATTCCGTCGTAGCCGAGGATCGAAAGCGTCTCGCCGACCGCGCCGGTGCCCGCGCCCGCGTCGAGGATGGGGCCACGGCCGCGCGGGATGTGGCGGGCCGCCAGCGCCGCGGCGACGCCGGGCAGGCGGATCCCGAGTTTGGCGCTGTCCACGTCGTACTCGGCCGCCCAATCCCGGTAGAGCGCGCCCGCGCCCCTTTCCTTCGCCTCGGCGTAGACATCGTGAATATCGTCGCGGCTCATTCCATCCTCCCGGCCTTCCCCACCGTAGACGCTCGCGGGCTTCGGGCCAAAGCCTTTCGGGGGACGCCGGTGACGGGGCCGACCGAGGGTTCCGGGAGTCGCGGCCGCGGCCACCGGACATTGGGATTTGTGGGGAGCGCGGAGGCGGCACTTGGCGGGCGGGAGCCGATCCGGGGCCGACGGGGAACCGCGGGGCCGGCCATGCCGATTCAATCCGCCGTTGGGGGAAGCGGAGACGTTCCGTCCCCGCCGGCGTCGATGGGACGCGGAAGCCGTCCGACCGCGCGTGGGCCGCGCGGGTCGACGGACCGGCTCGCGAATCACCCGATCCGGGGAGGGCCACCCCGTTCGGGCCGCCCGAGGCCCGGCCGGAGCATCGGCGCGAATTGGAACCGCAGGAGTATTCCCGCACCGCGTCCAACATTCCACGGCGTCGCCGGGCTTCCGTTGGGAGCAAAACCTCAGAACCATCCCGCAACCGGGCGGATGGCCGTTGGTCGGCGCGCTTCACCGGTCGCGGAGCGCCTCGCCGCCCGAACCGGGCCATGACGCGAATCAGGTGCGTGCGCCGGCCTCCGTTCCGCCATCGCCGCTGCGCCCGGCCGGCCGGGAGCGCCGCCCGCCACCGCCGCCTGGACCGCCGGGCCGGAACTCCGGCGCGAAGCCAAATCGCGCGGGTCCAACCGCCGCCCGCGGGCGGCGGTCTCAGGAATGCGAAGGCTGAAATGACCGACGACGACCCAACCGCCGCGCGGGGGCGGCGGTCTCCGCCAAACGCGGAAGCGCGGGTCGGGACTCCACCTCGAAAGCCGTCGAGGCTCGGGCGACGCTCCTCCGTCCGCCGCGGCCCGGTCCGGATCGGCTCCGACGTGGATCGGGAACGCCTCGGGTCGCCGCGACTCGCGGCCGGCGGATCGTCGGAAGTCGCCGGGGCGGAGCGCGAATCACGCCGCGTCCGCCGAACCGCCCAAGCGCGGGTCGGGACTCCTCCGCGAAATCCGTTGAGGCTCGGGCGACGCTCCTCGGCCGCCGCAGACCGGGCCGGATCGGCTCCAGCGTGGATCGGAAACGCCACGGGTCGCCGCGACGCCGGCCGGCGGGCCGTCCGGAAGTCGTCGGGGCGGAGCGCGAATCACGCCGCGGCCGCCGAATCGCCCAAGCGCGGGTCGGGACTCCACCGCGAAAGCCGTTGAGGCTCGGGCGACGCTCCTCCGGCCGCCGCGGCCCGGGCCGGATCGGCTCCGGCGTGGATCGGGAACGCCACGGGGCACCGCGACGCGCGGCCGGCGGGCCGTCCGGAAATCGTCGGGGCGGAGCGCGAATCACGCCGCGGCCGCCGAATCGCCCAAGCGCGGGTCGGGACTCCTCCGCGTAAGCCGTT
>JANQKA010000694.1 GCA_028281405.1 Hasllibacter sp.
ATCGACGCGATTGATTATCCGCGGCCGTCGACGCCCATGGAAAGAGAGGACGCCACGAACGTCCTCCCCTCCGGCTTTCGACGCGTTCGGCCATGCCGGCCGGGCTTCGTTTTCGACGGATGCGATCGATTTTCCGCGGTTGGGGACGCCCATGGAGGGAAGGGTCGCCACGGCTATCCTCCCGTCCGGCGTTCGACGCGCCCGGCCAAGTCCTCCGGAAAATCCGGGGTCGACGGACTGTCCGGATCGACCCGCCCCCGGTATTCCGCGAATGATTCGATTTCGACGGTCGCGATCGATTTGCCGCGGGCGCCGCCGCCGAAGGATGGAGAGGTCGCCACGGCTATCCCTCCAACCGGCTTTCGATCCGCCCGACCAGGTCCGCCGGAGCTTCCGGCATCGACAGCAGGGCCAAAATGTCCCGCTTTTCGTCGTCGGCCATTGTTTCGTTTTCGACGAACGCGATGACCTTTCCGAGGCGTTCACCGGACAGCCAAGGAATTCCGGCCTCCTCCTTCGGCGCGGCGGCTTCCGCCTCCGGAGTCCCGTCCGCGCCGCCCGGTTCGAAGGACCGCACCCGGATTCCGGCGCCCAGCACAGGCGTGCGCTCGGCCACGATTTGTCTTCCCCGCAGGTCCGGCGCGCGCACCAGCACATCGTCGCCCTGCCTGCGCACGAGTTCGACCGGAAGGGCCTCGAGCCTGTCATCACCGCCGATGGCCAATATCATGTTGTCGGAACCGTAGGCCGTGGCGGGAAGCCGGACGACGCGCTCCACCCGGGGTTCGGTCACCCGCACGACCACGAAGTCTCCCGGTTGAAACTCCGGGGCGGAGTCGAGCCGCGCGAAGAGAAGGCGTCCCGTCTGTCCTTCCGCCACCGCGCCGCCAACCCGGCTCAGGCGGCCGGTGGCCGTGAGTTCCACGCCCGCGACATCGAGGGCGATCGTGACCGGCAGATCGAGCAGCGCGCCGTCCGGCCCGATCAATCGGGCGTATTGTCCGGTTGACACGCGGAATTGGACTTCGAGCCTTTCGTCGTCGATCAGAGAGGCGAGACGTTCGTTCCTTCCGACGAGGCCTCCCGCCACCGCGGACACGTCGCTGATGGTTCCGTCGAATTCGGCCCGGATCTCCGTGTCCACCACGGCGCGGGCGGCGTCGGCGAGTTCGATTCTCCGGCGCTCCAATTCGGTGCGCGCGTTTTCGATCCGGGCCTCTTCCCGCGCCAAGGAAGCGCGTCTCGTGACGACCGCCTGCCGGGCTTGGATCAAGGCGATTTCCGCCGCTTCGGCCGCGGTGGCGGTTCCTATTCCCTGCTCGACCATGTCGAGCTCGCGCTGCAGTCCCCGCTCGCGCAGTTCCACCTGGCTCAGCGCGACCTCGAGATCGGCTTCCGCCAGTTCCCGCGCACGCAAACCGTCGCGGAGCTCGGCCTCCGCTCCCGCGAGGGCGTTCTCGGCGACGGCCCGGGCCGATTGGGCGTCGCGGGGATCGAGCCTGACCAGAAGATCCCCCTCCAGCACCCGCCCTCCCTCCACGAAGGCGTCGGACAGGGCCACGACCGCGCCCGCGGACGTGGCGCGGACCTCCAGTGTCCGGATGCTGCGCACCTCCCCGAAAGTCTCCAGCACCGGTTCGACCGCCCGCGGTTCGGCGACGATCACGTTCACCGCGAACACCCGTTCCCGATCCGGCTGGCTGGGAGGTTCGTCGTCGAGTTGGGCTTGAACCGCTTGGAACACGCTCTGCATGGTGATGACGACCATGATGAACGCCATGACCGTCAGAAACAGGCCCGACAGCGATCTTCTGAGAAACCGCATGGCGCCCCCCGTGTGAATCGTGCCGTGATTTTACCACGTCGACGCGCCGATGAAAGTGGAAAATCGTATCGCCCCCGGCCGTGGCCGCGGGCCGGTCATTTGCGGCGCCTGTGCTCGTTGAGCCGCGGCATGATTTCGACGAAATTGCAGGGGCGGTGGCGGTAATCCAACTGCGACTTCAGGATGCCGTCCCAGGCGTCCCGGCAGGCGCCCGGGCTGCCGGGGAGGGCGAACAGATAGGTGCCGTTGGCGACGCCCCCGGTCGCCCGGCTCTGCACGGCGGAGGCGCCGATCTTCGCCATGGAGATTTGGGCGAACACCGCGCCGAAGGCGTCGATCTCCTTTTCGTATACGTCGCGGTGGGCCTCCACGGCGACGTCCCGCCCGGTGAGCCCGGTGCCTCCCGTGGAGAGCACGACGTCCACGCCGGGGTCCGCGCACCAAGCCTCCAGCCGCGCTGATATGGCCTTCCGGTCGTCGCGAACGATGGCGCGGTCGGCGGTGACATGCCCCGCCTCCTCCAGGAGGGCGACAAGCGTGTCGCCGGAGCGGTCGTCGTCCTCCCCGCGGGTGTCGCTCACGGTCAACACGGCGACGCGGCAGGGGATGAAATCCCGGGTTTCATCGATTCGGCTCATGCGCGGGATCCTCCCTTGATGAACGGTTGGCGTTTCCGGGCGGGGCTTCGGTCCGCGCCGTGATGGGCTTCCCGTCGCGGCGCGCGGTGGCGCGGGGCCACGTCCCGAGCGCCGCCGCAAGCGCACCAGCCCGTCACGTCACCTCGGCACGGGATGAAATCCCGGGTTTCATCGATTTGGCTCATGCGCGGGCTTCTCCCATTGTGAATGGATGGTGTTCCAGGACGGGCTTCGAATCGCGCCGGGATGGCCTCCCCGTCGACGCGCGCGGTGGCGCGGTGGCGCGGTGGCGCGGTGACACGGGGGCGACGTCCCTGGGGCGGCCTCCGACGGATTGGCCGGGCCAGTCGACGGGCGGGGCATGACTTCCCTTGCTTCATCGATTCGGCTCATGCGCGGGCTTTCCCTGGTGAACGGCCGGTGTTCCCGGGCGGTGCTCCGGTTGAGCCGGAATGGCTTCCCCGTCTCCGCTCGCGGTGGCGCGCGCCGACGGGGGCGGAATATCGAAAGGTGGCAACTGATTCGCCGCCCGCCACATTGGCGCTGGGGGACGGCGCTCCTTCAGAGCCGCGGTCCCACGCATCCTCCTCCTCCCGCGGGGCTGTCGACGTCGACGGGGCTCCGCGGAGGCGGATGAATTCCGGGCTTCATCGATTCGACTCATCCGTTCAACTTGTCCCGGAGGGACAACAGATCCTCCCAAGCATGCCGTTTCGCGTGGGGATTCCGCAGCAGGTAGGCGGGGTGGAACATCGGCAGGGCGGGGAGACCGAACGCCTCGCTCCATTTGCCGCGGAGCTTCGTGATCCCGCGTTTCCCCAGGCACGCGGAGCAGGAAATGTTGCCCATCGGAACAATGAGTTCCGGGGCGGCGAGTTCGACGTGCCGTTCGAGGAAAGGCGTCATCATCGCGATCTCGCCCTGTTCGGGATCCCGGTTGCCCGGCGGCCGCCACGGAAGGACGTTGGTGATGTAAAGGGCCACCTCCGGCCGGTCCGCTCCGCGCGAGAGGCCGATTTGCGAAAACATCAAATCCAAAAGCGCGCCCGCCTGGCCGACGAAGGGCTTGCCCTTGATATCCTCCTCGCGTCCCGGCGCCTCGCCGATCAGCATGACACGGGCGTCGGAATTTCCGTCGTGGAACACGGCGTTGCGGGCGCCTTTCCTGAGTTCGCAATGGGGAAAGTCGCGCTGCGCGGCGGCGAGTTCCTCCAGCGTCCCCGCGCCGGCGGCCATGCGCTTGGCGACCTCCACCGGATCGACCGCATTCGCCGCGGCAACCGGAGCGGGGGCCGCCGCCGGCGCGGCGGGGGGCGCGTTCCGGGGGGGCGCTTGCGGGACTTCGTACCGGTTCACCGGCGCGTCGCCGATCGCCTCGTCAGCCCCCAATTCGATTTGCCAATCGAGAAGGGCGGTCAAGTTGGCCGTGTCGGTGTGCGCTGACATGCCCTTCAGGCTAACCGCGGCCGGCGCCGGGGTAAATCGTGGCGGTCGTTCCATAGCGCGCCGACGCGGCGGCCGTCGGCGTTTCGCGTCGATCCCGAGCTCCCGCCGCGGAGCGGCCGCGTTGCCCACGCTTGAAGCCCGGATCGCGCGTCGAATTTCATTCCAATCCGACCGTGCGCGTCGCCGGCACCGCGTCGCGGCCCCCATCCACGGTGTCGCAACCTCACCCGAAACCCGCGTCCGGAGGGCCGGCCCGGCGGAAGTCGGTCAATGCCGCGCATCCTTCCCGACACCCGCGTCCGAGCGGGGTCGGAACAAATACCAGAGTGACGTTTCGCCACGCTTCCCCGAAACCCGCATCCACGAGAGGTCGGCGCAACGCAACTCCCGGCCGATGGATTGTCGCCCCGACACCCGCATTCCCGCGGGGTCGCACCAGCGGAAGCGGTAAAGGCCGCGCATCCTTCCCGAAACCCGCGTCCGCGCGGGGACGGCCGTTTGTCCACCAGCCAGTCGGCGTAGTACGTCGTCCTCCCCGCGTCCGCGCGGGGACGGCTTGCGAACCGGAAGTGAAAGACGCCCATCACCGTCATCCCCGCGTCCGCGGGGGGACGGCACGTGTCGAGGCTGACGGCCCGTCAGTCCCATGTCATCCCGGCGTCCTCGCGGGGACGGCAAATACCCGAGTGTCGTCCGCCACGATTTCCGACACCCGCGTCCGCGAGGAGGCGGATGGGACGACCGTGATTCGGTCCCCGGGTCCGCCTCCCGGTCCGAAATGGCTTCCGACGGCGATTCGGTCGAATTCCCGGAATATGAGCGTCCGGATCACGGAAATTCACGATTCACTGATTCGTCGTGTGATTGACAATTCGGGGAATTTCGGCCATACATGCGCCATGTGGTGGACACCCCCGACCAAGCGAAATTTGAAAAGAGCGACATGAGCGGTCAAGGCGGCAACCGGATCCATTTCGCCCGGAGCGGGGGGAGGAGGCGCATTCCATTCGGAGCGGCCGGAGCCGTCGCGGCGCTCTCGGGCTGCGGAGGCGACGGAGGTGACGGTGGAATCGGCGGCGGGAACGGAAATGGAACCCCCCAAACTCCCCTCCAGGTGGGCGATCCCCTTCCCGTTCAGTTCGTGAGGTTTGGCGACAACGGAACCATCTCGTTGGACGTGAGCGACGTATTCAGCGATCCCGACGGGGGAGAGTTGACCTTCAGCGCGATCGCCGTGGGGCATGGGAGTTTGCGGGAAATCGGGCTGGAGATCGACGGCCGCACCGGGGTGATTTCCGGAATCTTCAGCGGCACGGAGGATCAGGAAATCCTGGTGACCGCCTCGGGCGGAGCCGG
>JANQKA010000792.1 GCA_028281405.1 Hasllibacter sp.
CCTGTTCCACGCGACGACGCTGGTGTTTTTCTCGGGATTTCCCGCGTGGCAGCAGCGCGGCGACGCTCTTTATTTCGCGAATTATTTCGCCGACAAAACTTTCAACCCGTTCATCCCCTACCCGATCGTCGCGGTATATTTCGTTCTGCTCACGCTCGTCATCATCGCGCTGATGGGGCTGGTCAACCGCCGCCTCAACCGCCACCTTCCAGGAGCGCCCCGACGCCTCAGGATCCGCCCGCGGCTGATTCGATAGCCACCGGCGGGCGTCTCCCCCGCCGGCTCGGCTTCCAACGCCGCCCCGGCCGCCGACCCGGCGCCGGGCGTGGCGGCTCCAAGCACCCGCCGGTGGACACTCGCGGCGTCACCCCGCCAAAGCGGCCCGGAGTCGCCGCCGCGTGGCGTGTGGATCGACGCCGAAGTCACGAACCGCGGAAGCGGCGGAGCGCCACCGCCGCCGTGCGCGGAACGACCGAGCTGTTAGGCGGTTCGCCCCCCGTCACCGGGCACCAGCCGCCGCGCACGGAATGACCATCGTTGAGAGCCGTGGCGCTCCAACGATCACACCCTCACCGCCGACCGGGATGTCGCCACTGGCCACGGGCGGGCGCCGGCTCCCGCGCGCGGGAGGCGATTCCGAAGGTCGTCATCGTCTTGGCGGAGCCGCGGAACGTCCCCCGCCCACGAATTTTTTTGTTGACAGCGCCGCCATACACGTTGGATGATGGACCTGTCCCCGGAATCGGGGATGGCCCGGCGGTCGCCGCGGGGCCTGGTGGTTCTGCTTACTAGACTGTGCGCTTGCGACGACAACCAAACGGCGGAGATCGCCGTGAACAACGGAAAGGAAGACGAAATGTGGGCTTGGTTCAACGAACTGTGGCGGTGGGCGAGGAGAGAGGAGTACGAAATGGACGGGTGATCTACCCCTCGCCACCGGCGCGGGAAGGCGACTGAACGGTCCTTCCCGCCGAATCACCCGGAGGACGCGTCCCGCGCGCCTCCGGGCTTTCGGTCGACCGACCGGCGGTCGGCCACCTTCGACGACCTCGCGGGAACCGAAAACACCCGAAATTTCAGCTTCGGGCCGGAGTGCCGGAATTTCCCGAAAATCCCGCGGATACGGGCGCCCGGCCGGGCGCGGGAGGCGCATGCCATCCAATGACGCCGACGGTGGAAGTTCCGCCCACCGGGCCGACACGGGCGGCGCGGCGTCGCACCGCCAAAGCCTCCCCCGAGCCGGACGAATCCCCGAACCGCCGCTCGCCACCCACGGCCTTGACTGAGCGGCGCGGGAGGCGTAGCCGCCCGTCCAAGATCCTGTCGTCCGAACAATCCCGGCCCCGCCAGGATTCCGACCCCGCTTTCCCGACGCGCCCGACGGAGGTTCCATGCACATCGGCATTCTTCAAACCGGACATCTGGCCGGAGCGATGAGGGAAAAATTCGGCGACCACGCCGCCCTGTTCGCCCGCCTGTTCGAACCCCACGGCTTCGAGTTCTCCGTCTGGAACGTCGTCGACATGGAGTTTCCCGGCGGCCCCGGCGTGGCGGAAGGATGGCTCGTCACCGGATCCAGACACGCCGCATACGACGACCTCCCGTGGATCCCCCGCCTCGAGGAATTGATCCGGGACATCCACGCCGCCGACCGGCCGCTCGTCGGAGTCTGCTTCGGTCATCAAATCGTCGCCCAGGCCATGGGCGGACGTGTCGAGAAATTCGACGGCGGATGGGCCGTGGGCCGCGACACCTATGATTGGGACGGGCGCGGGGTGACGCTCAACGCCTGGCATCAGGATCAGGTGACCGCCGCGCCCGACGGCGCGGAAACCCTTGCGGGCAACGATTTCTGCGCGCACGCGGCCCTCCTCTACGGCGACCGCATGTTCACCGTGCAACCCCATCCGGAGTTCGGCGACGACGCCGTGGCGGGATTGATCGCCAGCTACGAGTCCACCGGCGGCATTCCCGAAGAATTGCTCTCCGCGGCCCGCGGGGGCCTTGGGCGGGGATCGGACCGGCGCGACATCGCGGCCAGCATGGCGGGATTCCTCAAGGAGCGCAGGCTTTGACGCCCGATTGGATGGACGCGATTCCCGAGGCGGCCCGGCGCTATATTGAAGGCCGCCGCCTCGACGAGGTGGAGTGCATCATCGCCGATCTTCCGGGCATAGCCCGCGGCAAGGCGATGCCCGCGTCGAAGTTCGGCCAGCGGGCGCGGTTCTTCCTCCCCGACTCCATCTTCTTCCAGACCATCGCGGGCGGTTGGGCGGAAGCCGCGGGAAAGTCGGGGTTCACCGAGCCCGACATGGTTCTGAAACCGGATTTCGACACTGCGACGGCGGCTCCCTGGACCGCCGACTGGACCCTTCAGATCATTCACGACGCGGTCACGACCGACGGCGAGCCGGTGCCCGTCGCCCCGCGCAACGTTCTGACCCGCGTGGTGGACCTCTACCGCGCCCGCGGGTGGGAGCCGATCACCGCTCCGGAAATGGAATTCTTCCTCGTGGCCCGCAACCTCGACCCGGCCCGGGACGTCGAACCGATGATGGGACGTTCCGGACGCCCGGCAGCGGCGCATCAGGCGTATTCGATGTCCGCCGTCGACGAATACGGCCCGGTGATCGACGACATCTACGACTTCGCGGAGGCCCAGGGCTTCGAAATCGATGGAATCACCCAAGAGGGCGGAGCGGGGCAGCTGGAGATCAACCTCCGCCACGGCGACCCGGTCAAACTCGCCGACGAGATATTCTTCTACAAGCGTTTGATCCGCGAAGCCGCGCTGCGCCACGACTGCTTCGCCACCTTCATGGCGAAACCGATCAAGGGAGAACCCGGATCGGCGATGCACATCCATCACTCGATTTCGGACCTGAAGACGGGGCGCAACATCTTCTCCGCGGAGGACGGCTCGGAGACCCCCGCTTTCCGCCACTTCATCGGCGGCCTGCAGAAGAACCTGCCGAGCGTGGTCGCGGTGATCGCGCCCTACGTGAACAGCTACCGCCGCTACGTGAAGGACCACGCCGCGCCCATAAATCTCGAGTGGGCGCGCGACAACCGCACCACCGGAATCAGGATTCCGGTGTCCGACTCCAAGACGCGGCGGGTCGAGAACCGCCTCGCGGGGATGGATTGCAACCCCTACCTCGGCATCGCCGCGAGCCTCGCCTGCGGGTATCTGGGCCTGATCCACGGCACCGAACCCACCGCGGAGTTCAAGGGGGACGCGTATGACGCGCCGGAGGCGGTTCCCCGCGGCCTCGGCGCGGCGCTCGACCTCTTCGACGCGGCCGACGAAATGAGCGAAATCCTCCATCCCGAATTCGCGAGGGTCTACTCCATCGTGAAGAAGGCGGAATACGGGGAATTCCTCGAGGTCATTTCGCCTTGGGAGCGGGAGCACCTCCTGCTGAACGTGTGACCTCGGGCGCGGACGCCCCATGACCGGAGCGCTTCACCTCAACGACGCCCGGGCCACCTTTCCCGACAGTTGGTACGCGGCTTCGGTCGACGCGGGCGAACCGCGTCCGCCATTGGAGGGAGACGCGGAGACGGAGGTCGCCGTCATCGGGGCGGGCTACACCGGACTTTGGGCGGCTCTGACGCTCGCCGGTCGCGGCATACCCGTCCGCGTGGTCGACGCGCACCGCGCGGGATTCGGCGCCTCGGGCCGGAACGGCGGTCAGGCGGGATCGGGCTTCAACAAGCCGCAGACCTGGCTCGAGGAGCGGCTCGGGATGGACGACGCCCGCGCCCTTTGGGATCTCTCGCTCGAGGCGAAATCCATGGTGCGGGAATTCCACATTCGGCGCGGCCTGCCCTTCGTCCACGGCATCGTGCACGGCGATTGGAGCGGGGCGGAGCTCCGGGAAACCCGCGCGGAGGTCGACCATCTTCAAACCGTTTACGGATATCACGAAGTCGAGGCCCTCGACCGCGTCGGACTCCGGGCGGAAGTCGACACGCCGGCCTATGTCGGCGGCAAAATCGACCGCGGCGCGCTGCACATCCATCCCATGCGATACGCCCTCGAGCTCGCGGACGCCGCGGAGGAGGCGGGGGCGGTTCTCCACGACCGCACAGAGGTCCGCGCGATCGAGGAGGGGCCGACCATCACGCTCCGTTGCGACACGGGCGCGCTCCGCGCCAATCATGTCATCATCGCCGCCAACGGCTATCTCGGTTCCCTGCACAAGGGCCTTGCCGCGCGGGTCATGCCGATCAATTCGTTCATCGCTGCGACCGAGCCGCTGGGCGGGCGCATCCACGCGATGTTCCCGAACGGCGCGGCGGTCGAGGATTCCAGATTCGTGGTGAACTACTTCCGCCCGTCCGAGGACGGCCGCCTCCTCTACGGAGGCCGGGAGAGCTATTCGCTGGGGTTTCCGAAGGACATTCAGACCCGGCTCCGCGCCCGCCTGACCACGATCTTTCCCGATCTCGCCGACGCCGCGTTCGACCACGTCTGGGGCGGAACGCTCGGCATCACGCCGACCCGCCTGCCGGAGATCGCCCGGTTGTCCCCCAACATTCTCGCCTGCGCGGG
This sequence comes from Hasllibacter sp., assembly GCA_028281405.1. Classification (GTDB taxonomy): domain Bacteria; phylum Pseudomonadota; class Alphaproteobacteria; order Rhodobacterales; family Rhodobacteraceae; genus JANQKA01. The sequence continues at coordinate 4,559 of JANQKA010000792.1, forward strand.
GTTTTCGGGACACGGCGTCGCGCTCGCGGGACTTTCGGGCCGCGTCGCGGCGGAGGCCGTCGCGGGCCGGGTCGAGCGATTCGATCTCATGTCGCGGCTTCCGGTGCCGGAATTTCCAGGGGGCCGCCGCCTGCGGGCTCCATTGCTGACGCTGGCGATGACGTGGTTCGCGCTGCGCGACCGATTCGGAATTTGACCGCTCCGTCGGTACGGACCGGGCCGCGAAAATTCCGGGGAATCGCCCCCCGAATCGGTTGACTCCGCTCCGGCGAAAAACGACGGAGTCGGCTCGCCGGACACCGTGAGCATCGTGATAACCGCGCACCGAGCGCAAGGGATCGTCAGAAATGGAAAAGACCTTCAACGCCGAAGAGGCCGAACCCCGCATCACCAAGGCCTGGGAAGCGGCCGGAGCCTTCGAGGCCGGAGCCGGAGCGGAGGACGGCGCCGAAAAATTCTGCGTCATGATCCCGCCTCCGAACGTGACCGGCTCGCTCCACATGGGCCACGCGTTCAACAACACCCTCCAGGACATCCTCGTCCGCTGGCACCGCATGCGGGGCCACGACACGCTCTGGCAGCCCGGAACGGATCACGCGGGCATAGCCACGCAAATGGTCACCGAACGCGAGATGGCCGAAAAAGGCGAGCCCACGCGCCAAGAGATGGGAAGGGAGAAATTCCTCGAGCGTGTCTGGCAACAGAAATCGAAGTCCCGCGGCACGATCATCGGCCAACTGAAACGACTCGGGGCCTCCTGCGACTGGAGCCGCGAAGCCTTCACCATGGGCGGCGCGCCGGGCGATCCCGAGCCGACCCGGCAGAATTTCCACGACGCGGTCATCCGCGTGTTCGTCGACATGCACGGGAAAGGGCTGATCAACCGCGGCAAGCGGCTGGTGAATTGGGATCCGCACTTCGAAACCGCGATCTCCGACCTCGAAGTCGAGAACATCGATGTCGACGGCCACATGTGGCATTTCAAGTACCCGCTGGCCGACGGCGCGACCTACACGTACGTCGAGAAGGACGGGGACGGAAACGTCGTCCTGGAGGAGGAGCGCGACTACATCTCCATCGCCACGACCCGCCCCGAGACCATGCTCGGCGACGGGGCCGTCGCGGTTCATCCCTCGGACGAACGCTATGCTCCGATCGTGGGCCGGCTCTGTGAAATCCCCGTGGGGCCGAAGGAGCACCGTCGGCTGATTCCGATCATCACAGACGAATATCCGGATCCGGAATTCGGATCCGGCGCGGTGAAGATCACGGGCGCGCACGACTTCAACGACC
>JANQKA010000794.1 GCA_028281405.1 Hasllibacter sp.
CCCATCCCGTTTCCGGCGGCCAAGGCGCGATTTCGCCCCGGCCGAGCGGGTCGGGGATGAGGCCCAGCTGCGGGACGGATCGCTTGTGGTCCGATCCGCCCGCGTCCCCGGGTGGCCCGGACACCGGGAACCCGCCGCAAACCGTCTCCACAGGCGGATTCCGCGGGAAACCTCCGATTGGGGAGGCCCGGGCGCGCGAATCGGAACCGATTGTCGCGTCCCCTCCCCCGGTCCCGGCTTCCGCCGGCGGCGCACCACGCAAGGTACACCGGAGTGGACCAGACCGGAATTCCATGAAATGCAAGCGGTGGAGCGCCCCCCGCCAACCGAGGCCCCGCGCGGAGGCGGCAGGCCACGAGGGAGACAGTCCGGAATGTCGTGGAGGCGAATCCGGCGATGCCGGGCCTACCGTGGCGGGATTGTCACCAGGTGGCCGAGCCGGGCGAGGTGCCCCAAATGTTCGGAGACAATCGCCGTGGCCTCCGGGGTGACCAGGAATTCCGACCAGCTCTCCAAGGAATCGCTGAAATCCCACGGCCCGCCGGGGAACCAATCCGGCTCAATCCCGCGCGCCCGAAGCCAAACGACGGCCTAGGCGTTCCTCCTCTCCACCAAAAGGGCCGTTACCCTCCCCGCGCCGCGAACGTCCCCCTTGGGCTTCCATCAAGCCGCCGGCTTCCTCCCCACGCCGCGAATGGCCCCATTGGGCTACCACCAAGGCGCAGTTTCCCTCCCCGCGCCGCGAACGTCCCCTTGGGCACCCACCAAGGCGCCGGTTCCCTCCCCGCGCCGCGAAGTCCCCCTTGGGCTCCCACCAAGGCGCCGGCTCCCTCCCCGCGCCGCGAACGACCCTCTTGTGCTTCCACCAAGGCACCGGCTCCCTCCCCACGCCGCGAACGGCCCCCTTGGACTCCCACCAAGGCCGCCGGCTCGTTCCCCGCGCCGCGAACGGAGTCCTTGTTCTCCTTTCAAGGTGTCGTCTCCCCACCTCCCCGCACGCGTGGACGGCCATCGGTGGCATCCTTTCAGGGCGTGCGCCCGACGATTCCCGGCCCACGCTCGAAGGTCGGCTTCCGGCACCACGTTGACGAGCCAAACATTTCGACCGAATGTGAGGATCGGCGGACAACTTTCAGGGCGATGGCAATTTTTTGTCCGCTCCTCCACCCAGGACGCGAAGTGAAGCGGGCAGCGCGCACGGGCAATGAAAACGCTTACATCGGCACTCCCGCGCCCGATCGCGAAGGATGATGGCCTTCCCGCCCTCCAAAATCGGAAGCCACGCCGGGCACCCCGCACAAAGTGGGATGGGAGCCTTCCGAATCACCTGGGACGGGCCACCGGCGCATCTTGCCTCCCGCGAGGCGCGGACACGCGCCCGACCGCCGAGGCGTCCGCGACCGCCACGCGACCGTGCGCGGCGTCATTGGAGACGCCGGGTCAACCATCGCGGGCGGCGCCAACGAACCGCGCCCCGCGACCGGACGGGTTTCGAAATCCGCGAACGCGAACCGCCAAGCCGCCACTCCCGCCGGATTTACGAACGCCATACCTCCCGATTCTTCGAATCGATGCCGCGGCGGACCCCGCGAAGGACTCGCCGGATGACCGGGCGCGTGGTCAATTCCCATGCCGTACGCCAACCCGGTCCCGTCCGATGACGGTGCCGGAATCTCCGCCCGCAAGTGAGGAACGCCAATGCACGCCCCGCCCCTGAAACCGTCGCCGGAGGTGATCTCCGCGCGGGAAAACGGCCGCCCGGTGGTCGCGCTCGAAAGCACGATCATCGCGCATGGAATGCCCCACCCCCGCAATCTGGAGACGGCGCGCAGGCTCGAGGACGAGGTGCGCGCGCTCGGAGCCGCGCCCGCCACCATCGCGGTCGTCGAGGGAGAAATCCTGATCGGCCTGGAGGACGGACAACTTGAACGTCTCGCCCGCTCCGGAGCCGCCGCGAAGCTGTCCCGGGCGGATCTCGCGGTGGCCGCCGCCACCGGTGGAACCGGAGCCACGACCGTCGCGGCGACGATGATCTGCGCGTCGCTTGCGGGAATCGGTGTGATGGCAACCGGTGGAATCGGCGGCGTCCACAGGGGAGCCGAAACGACGTTCGACATATCGGCCGACCTGCGCGAGTTGGCCCGTACGCCCGTGACCGTGGTCGCCGCGGGGGCGAAGGCCGTGCTCGACCTGCCGAAAACGCTCGAATCGCTCGAAACTCTGGGGGTGCCGGTGATCGGATACCGCACGGACGAGTTTCCGGCGTTCTGGTCGAGATCGTCCGGACTGCCCGCCCCGCTGCGTCTGGACGAGGCGGAAGACATCGCCGCGGCGCACGCGATGCGCGGCCGCCTGGGGATCCCGGGCGGGCAGCTCGTGGCCAACCCCATCCCGCCCGCGGATGAAATTCCCGCGGATGAGATCGGGCCGATCATCGAAGAGGCGCTGTCGGAGGCGGAGGGCGTGGCCGGAAAGGACGTGACCCCCCTTCTATTGCGTCGCGTGCTCGAACTGACCGGGGGCCGTTCGCTGATGGCCAATGTCGCACTCGTGATGAGCAACGCCCGCCTGGCCGCGGAAATCGCCCGTCACCTGTCGCAATCCTGACCGGGCTCCATTATCGTGACGCTTCCCGGCGGAAACGCCGCGGGGACGGCGTGGCCGCGCGGCGGAGCGAACCCTTCCGGGACGCCGCGTGTTCCCGCCGAGATGGGAACGCTATATGAAACACCGGAGCCGCCGGTGGCGGCTTCCCGAAGCGGTACGCGTGCGAGTTGGGAGCCATGACGACGATACACCCGAATCAGAATCCAAAAATCGACGACGCCCCGCCCCGTCCCGGCATTCTCGCCCGGATGCGGGGCAATTTCCTCGCCGGGTTGATCGTGGTGGTGCCGATGGCCCTGACGGGCTGGCTCGTCTGGACGGTCACCGGATGGATCGACGGATGGGTGCTGCCGCTCGTGCCGGACCGCTACGAGCCGAAGCAATACATCGGCATCGAACTTCGCGGCTTGGGCGTGGTGATTTTCCTTCTGTTCACCGTGGTGGTGGGGTGGCTGGCCAAGGGTCTGCTGGGCCGGAGCCTGGTCGCCTTCGGCGAGCGGCTCGTGAACCGCACCCCGGTGGTCAGGTCGATCTACGGCGGGGCCAAGCAAATCGTGGAGACGGCGCTGAGCCAGACGGAGCAGTCGTTCCAGCGGGCCGTGCTTGTCCAATATCCCCGCACCGGCATCTGGGCGATCGCCTTCGTCTCGACCGAGGCGAAGGGGGAGGTCCGGGACAAGGCTCCCGATGGCCTGCGGATCCAGTCGGTGTTCCTGCCGACGACTCCGAATCCAACATCGGGATTTCTTCTGTTCGTTCCGGAGAAAGACTTGATCACGCTCGACATGTCGGTGGAGGACGCGGCGAAACTGGTGATCTCCGCCGGACTGGTCTACCCGAATTCGAAGAATCCGACCCTTCCCCCGCCGCCGGATCCGGAATCGCCGTCCAAATCCGGCTGAACCGTCCCGCATGCTTACCGCCGCGCTGACGGGCTTCTTCACGAGCCTCTCGCTAATTCTCGCGATCGGGGCGCAGAACGCCTTCGTGTTGCGGCAGGGGCTCATGCGCGAGCATGTGTTCGCGGTTTGCCTGTTCTGCGCCGTGTCCGACGCGGTTTTGATCACCGCGGGCGTTCTGGGCTTCGGGGCTCTGACGGAACGGGCGCCTTGGCTGCCCGAATTCATGAGCATCGGCGGCGCGCTCTTCCTGTCCGTTTACGGAGCGATGCGGTTTCGCGCGGCGTGGCGAGGCGACGGCCAACTGGCCACGGAGGTTCACGGATCAAAGGCCGGAACCGGCGCGCCGGGTGACGGCCGCGGAGACCGGGAAGAGGTCGGACTTCGGGTTCGGAAGATCGCCTTCGGGGCCGCGCTCAGGCGCCGATTGATCCTATGGGCGCTCAGCCCGCTCGGCCGGACGATCGCCGTCGCGGCCGCGCTGACCTGGCTGAACCCACACGTTTATTTGGACACCCTCTCGTTGATCGGCGCCGTATCGACCGGATTTGAGCCGCCCGCCGAGAAAACGGCGTTCGGAATCGCGGCGGCGACGGCTTCGTTCGTGTTCTTCTTCTCGCTCGGCCACGGGGCCCGCCATCTCGCTCCGGTGATGCGCAGGCCGCGGGCCTGGCGGATTCTCGACGCGCTCATCGGCGTCACCATGTGGGCGATCGCCGCCGGATTGATCCTCTCGACGCTTTGAGCGCCATCCACCGGTCCCGGGTATCCAAGAGGATTTCCGGGTGGGCGCGGATCCGCCGCGTTTCGCGCCACCGGCCACGACGCTCCGCCGCGGTGATGAGCCACGTCGATTCGCGAATCTCCGCTTTCGAAGATCCCCGCCCCTCGACCGCGCGGCCCGTCCGATTCCCGAGTGGCCCCATCCGATTCCCGAGCGGAGGTTTCGTCGCCAATTTGATTGTTGGGTGGAGCGCGCGCGCGGAGGTCGCGCGACGGCACGCGCGCCCCCGTGGGATCGGGGATACCGGATATCGATCCCATGGAATTACACGCCCACCCTCCCGCCCGCTCCGCGGGTCCGGTTGGCGGGGGTCATCGAGCATTGGCGGGTCGCCTCCCCTTCGACGGGAGAGGCATGCCGGCGCACTCCCGGCGAGCCGCGCCCATGCGGGGCGATGCGGCGGGCGGCGTGATTACGGAATCACGGATCGGCGACACCGTCGAAAGCATGGGCCCGGGAAGTCGGAACGCGCTCCCCGCCAGGAGTCCAAGACCACGACGCCATCAAGCGATGGGGCGATCGATCCGGTCATCACGACCGAAGCCCTTGGAGCCGTCTTCCCGCGGGGAGTGAGCGACTGTGGATAAGTTTGTGGACAAGTCTGTGAAGAATTGGCGACGAATCGGTGGACAACATGTGGAGAATCAGTGGATTTCACCCCGCGCGCACGGAGCTTTGGACGCGGAGGTTCGTCCAGCGGGCGGCGCGTCGCGCTTGCGGTCCGCGAGCACGGGGGCGTGGCCAACACGCATGGTTTCACAGTCGGATTTCGCCGCGTTCCGCGGGCAAATCGGGACGTGGTGGCTCGGATGAACGTGGTCGCGGCCCGATGCCCGGCGACCCCGCGCATGGAGGCGCGGCATTTGCCCGGCGCCGTCGGTCGCAACGCCATCGCACCACGAGGATGCGGTCGCGGAACTCCGGACGTCTCGATCCGGCCTCCGCTCTCCCGGTGATCCGGGCGCATCCGGACGTGGCGGACGGGAATTTGCCGCCGTCCGCCCGCATTTCCATGACCCGCGTGGGTCGGGGCCTGGCCGCGCACAGGTCTCCTTCGTGGCCACTCCCTCGAGAGGCGGGGCCGTGCGGGGTGATTCGCGGGTGATTCGTTTTGATCCGAATCCGCACGGGCGGATACGTGGTGTCAATAAAACAAGGGGTTCCGTGAGCCATACATTTTAATTCCACGCGTGAAGGGGCGAGGCTGGAACCTCCTCGATCATCCTCGAATCGGGGCCATTGGATCCACTCGCGCGGGGACGCGGCGAACCGCCCGGTTCACTCCCAAATCATTCCTTTCATGATCATCGCCGGACGAGGCGATTCGGGGTGATTCGCGGGCGATTCGTTTTGCCCTTGATCCGTTCGCCGGAGAATGGAGCCGCCACCGCGCCCATCACACACGATTCCTCCCCGGCCCGCCCACGCGGGACGTGGCCGGGATCGCGATGACCGGCCGCCCGCGCCGTCCTTGATCCGCCCGTTGGTGCGCGCGACGCGGGAATCGGAGCCCGTCGCATCCGAATTCCGCTTCCACGCCCCCCGCGAATCCCCGCCCTCGCGCCACCCGACGGCGGGGATTCCCCCGGCCATACGTCCAGTGGAAGCACGCCCGGGGCCACCATGGCGTCCCTGTTGGGAGGCTCACGAGGCTGTCCATCCCCCGTCGACGCTGATCGTCGTCCCGCGGATCTGCGCCGCGGCGTCCGAGCAAAGGAACGCGACCGTGTCGGCCACCTGCTCGATCGTCGCGAACTCCCTCGAAGGCTGTTTGGCCAGAATCACCTTCTCGATCACCTCCTCGCGCTCCATCCCGTGCGTTTTCATCTGGTCGGGAAGCTGCTTTTCGACGATCGGGGTCAGAACGTAGCCCGGGCACACGGCGTTCACCGTGACGGGATCCCGCGCGCACTCGAGCGCGACGGCCTTGGTCAGACCCACGACGCCGTGCTTGGCGGCGATGTACGCGGCCTTGTAGGGCGAGGCCCGAAGTCCGTGGGCGGAGGCGATGTTGACGACCCTGCCCCACCCCGACGCCCTCATCCCCGGAATCGCCGCCGCGGTGGTGTGGAAGGCCGAGGACAGGTTGACCGCGATGATCGTGTCCCACCTGTCGACCGGGAAATCCTCGACCGGGGAGACATGTTGGATGCCCGCGTTGTTGACGAGGATGTCGCAACGCCCCGCCCTCTCCACCAATCGGCGCGCTTCGCCGCCCTTCGACATGTCGGCCTGGATGTAGCGGGCGGTCACGCCGTGCTCGGAGGCGATTCCCGCGGCGAGCGCGTGATCCTCGTCCGAGTCGGTGAACGAGTTGAGCACGACGTCCGCGCCGAGGGCCGCGAAGGCGCGCGCCACGCCGAGGCCGATGCCGGAATTCGAGCCTGTGACCACGGCGGTCCTGCCGGACAGGGACATAGGTTGCCCTCCTTCGGGCGGAGCGGCGCGCGCGGGGGCTTCGGAAGCCGCGCCCCGGCCCGCCGTGGACCGGCCGAACGCCGCGGTGTAAGAAAAAAAACGCCCGCCGAAGCGGGCGTCAAGTTTCTGAGGCAGGTTTCCTAACAGGCAAGAAACCTTACGAGCAGTGCCCCGTACATAGCCGACGGAAACGGATTGTCAAAGCAAAAAGTTGCCTTTTCGCCGCCCGCCGCCTACCGTGGCGTCCCCAGCGGAGCCTCCGGAGGAACTTCACCACATGAAACGTCATCTTTCCGCCTGTTCACGGATGCTTCTGGCCGCCGCGGCCGCGGCGTTCACCGTCGCGCCCGCCCTCGGCGAGCCGAAGCACGGCATAGCCATGTACGGCGACCCCGCGCTGCCGCCCGGTTTTTCGTCCCTGCCGCATGTGAACGCCGACGCGCCGAAGGGCGGACGGATCGTCATCGGCGAGAGCGGCGGCTTCGACAGCATGAACCCCTACATCACCAAGGGCCGGGCTCCCTGGGGTGTCCGGGCGCATGTGTACGAGAGTCTGATGGGCCGCTCGTGGGACGAACCGTTCTCTCTCTACGGATTGCTGGCCGAATCGATTCGAACCGACCCGGACCGGACCTGGGTCGAATTCCGGCTCCGTCCCGAGGCGGCGTTCTCGGACGGTTCCCCGGTCACCGTCGAGGATGTCGTCTGGTCGATGGAGACGCTCGGCACCAAAGGCTCGGGCCGCTACCGGGGAGCCTGGGCGAAGGTGGACAGCGTCGAGGCCCCGGACGCCCGGACCGTGCGAATCACCTTCTCCGAGGTCGACCGCGAACTGCCGCTCCTCATGGGACTGCGCCCGATTCTGAAGAAGTCGCAGTGGGACGGGAGGGAATTCGAGGAGAGTTCCCTCGAAAGGCCGATCGGATCCGGCCCCTACGTGGTCGACGACTTCGAGGCCAACCGATTCGTCGTGTTCAAACGGAACCCGGACTATTGGGGCCGGGACGTGCCCTTCATGCGCGGCCAAGCCAATCTGGACGAGATCCGCTACGACTACTTCGGCGACGGCTCCGTGATCTTCGAAGCGTTCAAGGCCGGCGATGTCACAACGTACAGGGAATTCAACGAGGCGAAGTGGCAATCGGCCTACGACTTCCCCCGCGTCAGGAACGGCGAGGTCGTGAAATCGGTGATTCCCCACCGCCGGCCTTCGGGTATCATCGGCTTCGTCATGAACACGCGGCGGGAGAAATACGCGGACTGGCGGGTGCGCGAGGCGCTGATCCATTCGTTCAACTTCGAGTTCATCAACGAGACGCTGAACGGCGGCGGCAAGCCGCGGGTGACCTCCTATTTCTCGAACTCCCCGCTAGGGATGGAGCCCGGGCCAGCGCGGGGCGCGGTTTTGGAGCTTCTGGAGCCGTTCCGGGACGACCTGCCGCCCGGAACCATCGAAGGCTACGAACTACCCGTTTCCGACGGGTCCGAACGGAACAGGCGCAACGTCAGGGCCGCTCTGAGGTTGTTCGAGGAAGCCGGTTGGACCGTTCGCGGAGGCGTTCTGAGGGACGCCGACGGCGCGCCGTTCACCATCGACATCCTGCTCAAGCAGGGAGCGACCGAGAACCGGGCCATAGCGGCGATTTGGATCGAATCCCTGAAGCGCCTCGGAATCGAGGCGGAAATCGAGATCGTGGAGGACGCGCAGTACAAGGAGCGCACCAACGCCTACGATTTCGACATGGCCTACTACTGGCGCGGCCTGTCGCTCAGCCCGGGCAACGAGCAGATCCTCTATTGGGGTTGCGACGGGGTCGAGACGCCGGGCACGCGCAACTGGATGGGAATGTGCTATCCGGCCGCCGAAGCGATGATCGACACGCTTGTGAACGCGACCGATCGGGAGACGTTCCTCGCCGCCGCCAAGGCGCTGGATCGGATTCTCACGGCCGGTCGCCACGTCATTCCGATCTGGTACCGTGGCGACAGCACCGTCGCCCACGTGAGTCAACTCAAGTACCCCGAACGCCTTCCAATCTACGGCGATTGGCTCGGATTCCAGCCCGATGTCTGGTGGTACGCCGAGAATTGACTTCCGGGGAGGACGGAGGGCCGCGGAACCCGCGACGGCGCGGCGACCGTTCTTGGAGAATTTCCGGATGATTCGTCCGGGAGGCCGGACCAGCGCGGCAACGGGACCGTTCCCGACCCGAGTGGAGGTCCAACGCGTTCATCGCGCGCGTCCCCCACTCCGCGCGCCCGGTAATTCGCCATGACCGCGGTGTTCCAAGAAGGCGCGCCGGACCCCGTGCCGGGGAATTTCAACATGGCGGCCCATGTATTGGCCCCCGCCGGACGGCTCGCCGACAAAACCGCGCTCGCCGTCGTCGGATCCTCCGCGGACGCCGAGAGTTGGAGTTACGATCGGCTGGAACGCGCCGTGCTGGGCACCGCGGGGGCGATCCTGAAACGGGGAACCGTTCCGGGGGACCGCGTTCTTTTGCGCCTCGGAAACACCGTCGACGTTCCGGTCGCGTATCTCGCCTGCATCGCCGTCGGGGTGATTCCCGTGCCCGTTTCGGCGATGCTGACGCCGCGCGAATTGTCGCCGATCCTTTCGGAAATCTCCCCCGCGGCGGTCTTTCACGACCCGCGGCTTCGACTTCCCGAAACGGACGTGGACATCGTCGATTTGGAAACCCTGAGGTCGTGGCGCGGAGCCCCTCCCGCGAACTTCCAACCGGGGGATCCGGATAGGTTGGCATACATCGTCTACACGTCCGGGACGGGTGGAAGGCCCCGCGCCGTGGCGCACGCCCACCGCGCCGTCTGGGCGCGGCGGATGATGATCGCGGATTGGTGCGATCTCCGCGCGGACGACCGGATAATGCACGCCGGGGCCTTCAACTGGACCTACACGATGGGTACCGGGTTGATGGACCCATGGAGCGTCGGAGCGACCGCGTTGATTCCGGCGGAGGGGACGGAAATTCCGGCCCTGCCATCGCTGCTCGAACGTCACGGAGCCACGCTGTTCGCCGCGGCGCCGGGCGTCTACCGCCGTCTGCTCGCCTCCGGAGTCCCGATTCGACCGAGTAGGCTCAGGCACGGCCTGTCCGCCGGCGAAGCCCTTCCCGAAGCGACGCGCGAGCTTTGGATGAAACGGACGGGACGCGAAATATACAACGCCCTCGGCATGTCCGAGTGCTCGACGTATATTTCGACCTCCCCGGATCGTCCCGCGCCCGCGGGCAGCTCCGGCCGCCCTCAGCGGGGACGCAGGGTCGCGGTCCTGGACGCGGCCGGCGATCCCACGGATTGGGACCGTCCCGGACAATTGGCCATTCACCGAGGGGATCAGGGACTCATGAAGGGATACTGGCCGCGGATGAGTTTGGACGGATGCCTCTCGGGCGAGTGGTTTCCCACGGGGGACATGGTCAGGATGACAAGGGAAGGCCACGTCTCCCACCTCGGCCGCGCCGACGACATGATGAACGCCGGAGGTCACCGCGTCTCCCCGCTCGAGGTCGAGGCGGCGATGACCGGCGTGGCTGGAATCAGGTCGGCCGCCGCCGTGGAGGTCGAGGTCAAGCCCGGAGCCTCGGTCATCGCCCTGGCTTACGTCTCGGATGCCGAACTTGACGCGGATTCGTTGGCCGCGGCCGCCGCGGAAAGGTTGGCGCGCTACAAAATCCCGCGCATGTTCGTCCGGTTGGGCGCCCTGCCCTCGAACCCCAACGGCAAAATCGACCGCCGCGCGTTGCGAAAGGATCTGCGCCCGTGATCAAGCTCGACATCCTCTCCGACCCAATTTGCCCCTGGTGCCACATCGGCAAGGCGCACCTCGACCGCGCGCTTGAAACGCGGACGGATTCTCCGTTCGCGGTTGAATGGCACCCATTCCAGTTGAACCCGGACATGCCCGCGGGCGGCATGGACCGGCGGGAGTATCTCGAGGGGAAGTTCGGCGGGCGCGACAACGCCGCCCGCGTCTATGGCCGGATCGCCGAGGCGGCGGCGGAGGCCGGAATCGAAATGGACTTCGACGCGATCTCCCGAACGCCGAACACGCTGGACGCGCATCGGATGATCCATTGGGCTTCGAAGGACGGGCGTCAGACCGCGGTGGTGTCGGCGCTGTTCAAGGCGTATTTCCACGATGGGCGCGATATCGGCGACCACGATGTGTTGTGCGGCGTCGCGGTGGAAGCAGGCATGGACCCGGATGGCGTGGCGACGCGTCGGCAATTGCGGAGCGACGCCGACCGCGACCTCACCCGCGCCCGGGACGCCCTTGCCCGGGAACGCGGGGTAACCGGGGTGCCGACCTTCGTGGTCGGCAACCGACATGTCCTCCCGGGAGCGCAACCGCCGGACATGTGGCTTCGCGTGATCGAAGACCTGTCCGAGGACGCCGGCGCGGTCAACGTTGGACGGGAGCGGAACTGACACCCCAAGGGTCGCGGGCATTCCTCAGGTGACGGCACGCGGCGCGCGATTCCGCTCTCCGGGGCGGGGATCCATGCCGTTCGGACCATTCGGTTCCGCACATTCTTCCCACTCGTTCAATCACGCACCCACGCGGGCCCGGGCGCGGCGCGCCATGTGTCTTTGACAAATTTTCCAATTCACCTTCTCCGGTGACGGGAATTCGGAAGGCGGGACATCCGTCAATTCCGCGACGGGCGCCCGAACCGCCCCGGCCTTCGAATTTTGGAGACCATGGCTCCAACCCAAAAAAACTCCACCCCGGCCCCACGAATCACGGAATCGCTCAACATTTTGACCAAAATCATGGCGGCGCAATTCAAACCAAAATCCGACGGATTACAAGTATTCGTGACCATACATGCCGGATGATGGTTCGTCAGCGACGCCCGCGCTCAAATCATCCCGGCACACAGATAATCACCGCAAACGGAAAAGCCGCCGACACCGTCGACCCATGTTTCGGATTCATCCGGAACGGAACCATCCGTTGATACGGCGGACGATCCAATCTCGGGATTTCCCGACATCCCGGCCCAATCGCCATCCGAATCAAAATCAACGATTCCAAATTCCAACACGCCATCGCCACCTTCCACGCCGCCTTTGGCGTCACCTTCAATGTCCGCCGCCACGACCTCCTTCTTCCTTTCCGACCGTTTGAAACCCGACGCCCCGGGAGTTTCCCCGATCACGAAGTAAAAATCCGTCCAATCATATTCCACGGGAACATTCGGAATGAAAATCGTGAATTCGTCCGATTTGGTGAAATACGCGCCGCCGTTTTGCCGCAAATAAATCAGATCCGTGCTTCCCACGATGGTGGTCGGCGCCCCCAAATCCGGACCGAACGCGATTTTGTCCCTTCCCCGCTGAAAATCGGACAGTTCAATCACGTAATCGCCCCTCGTTTCGGACGTGATCACAATAATGTCCAAGCCTCCGCCGGTGTTGATGTCGTATCTTCCGACATACGAATCTATCCTGACGATATCGTTTTGATTCGAATATGTCCGGTTCCCCTCGAGACCGCTTTCATGGTGGATGTTGTCGGTCAAATAGGTTCCCGAACCGTCGAAGCTCAAATTTCCCGAAGCCGTGCCCGAGCCATCGGGTGCGCGCGACAGCACGACCGTGTTCGCCCCCTCGTGGTCCTGCGTGCCCGACGCCGCCTTGTCCTCGACTTCGATTATTTCCCCGCCAACCCGCGAAAAGAGGAACCTCTGAACGTAATTTTCAAATTCAACCGTGTCCAAATTTCCCGACACGGTGTCGACCGTGACATGATCGTCTCCGCCACCCGGACGGATGGTGTCCGCTCCGGATCCGCCATGAATGATATCCTCTCCGGATCTTCCTTCGACCACGTCATTGCCCGCGCCGCCATGCAGAATATCGTTGTCCTCTCCACCCACCAGGTGATCGATGCCTCCGAATCCGAAAACGATATCGTCTCCCGCGCCTCCATAGAAGGAATCGATGTCATCGTCGCCAAGCATTATTTCATTGAGATCGTGTGTTATACGATTATCATAAAAAACGAACGTCCGCGGCGCATTCGTTTCGGATCCGAATCGGATTCTTTCGACGCCGTTGAGAACGTCCAATCCATCCGATCCAAACGCGCTCGGAGACACATCCTCCACGGTCAATCCGGCATAATCCCTGAAGTATTCGGGAGCGCGCACGTCATAACCGTTCAGGGGGCCGGCGAACACCGCGGTGTCCGTTCCAAGTCCGCCATCGATGACATCGTTTCCCCCGCCCCCGGCGATCTCCTGGGAACCTTCACCGGCGGTGATGGCCTCCCCTTCCATAGACCCCACGATCACATCCGCGATGGCGATCCCGGCCGTCAGATCATCCGGCGTCCCCAGGGACGTCCCGATGAACCTGAAGCTCTCGATTCCGGTCAAAACGTCCTCGCCGTCGTCGCCGTGCGTCTCCGGCATCAGATCATCCACCATGAACCGGGCGACGCCGCCATCGGAACCCAGGACCGCCGTGATCCTGTAATCGTCCCGATCCCCACGGAACACCGCGGTGTCCATGGTTCCGGCTCCGCCCCCGATTACATCGTCTCCCGCGCCGCCCGTGATCGTGTCGTCGCCGCCACCGCCGGTTATGTCGTCATCGCCCGCTCCGCCATCGATTTCCTGATCCCCTTCACCACCATCGATCACGTCGCGAACGGAACTTCCCGCAACGACATCCGCCATATCCAATCCCACCGTCACGGCGACCGGCGACGGGGACGCGTCGCCGAGGAACCGAAGAATCTCGATTCCGGTCAAGGTGTCCTCCCCGTCGTCGCCGCGCTCCGCCGGCGTCCGGTCATCGACCCCGTACCGGACGGCTCCCCCGCTGGTTCCCAGGACCGCCGTGATCCTGTAGTCGTCCCGGTTTCCTCGGAAAACCGCGGTGTCCATGGTTCCGGCTCCACCATCGATGACATCGTTCCCGTCACCGCCCTTGACCGTGTCATCGCCTTCGCCGCCATCGATCGCGTCGCTTCCGCCAAGCCCGAAGATCAAATCGTCTCCCGCGCCGCCAATGATCGCCGTTCCACCGGTGTCCGCCATCATCGAGCCGATCACGATTTCATTCACGCCGTTGTCGCCTGTCCTGTCCGCCCGCACCACCGCGAACGTGTCCCTTCCAAACCGGAACTCTTCGAAACCGGACACCGTGTCCCGGCCTTCATCGCCGCCAACGCCGTCCCCGTCGATATCCCCGACCACGAACGTCACGGTCCCATTCACCCAAGGGGACGACTCCTCCGTCACGACGGAAACATCGTAACCCGCCAAGGGCCCCGCGAACCCCACGGTGTCGATTTCATTTCCGTCCACGCCGTGATCGTCCGCGAAATGGCCGTATAAAACATCGTCTCCCGCGCCACCCAAGATCACATCCGCTCCCGCGCCTCCCGTGACCGTGTCGTCTCCCGCGCCTCCTCCGATCGTGTCCGCTCCCCCGTTGCCCGCGATCGTGTCCGCGCCTTCGCCTCCCGATATCGTGTCCGCGTCTTCGTTTCCCGAGATCGTGTCATCGCCACCGCCTCCCGCGATCAAATCCTCTCCCGGACCTCCCGTTATCGTGTCCGCGTCTTCGCCTCCCAATATCCTGTCCGCTCCCACTCCCCCAGTGATCGAGTCCGCCCCCGCGCCTCCCTCGATAAAGTCGGATTCCGCTCCACCGACGATCGTGTCCGCGCCCCCGCCACCGGCGATGGTCGCCGCGCCGACGCCGGCGTAAATTACATCGGGACCGGAGCCTCCCCTGAACGCGGACACCCGCAAGGAGGAAACATCGACCATGACTCCGCCCGGGGATTCCGCGACGCCGCCAAGATCAAGAAACAGCAGCGTCTCGACATTCATCAGGATATCGATTCCATCATTTCCGCGTCCATTGGAGCCGTTGTCACGAATCTCGTGCGCGAAGCCGCCGCCGTCCAACCGGACCTCGGTGACCATGTAGTCGTTCCGGGAACCTCGGTACACCGCGACATCGACTCCCAAGCCTCCGTCCAGAACATCATCCTCGCCACCCCCCATCAGCGTATCCGCGCCCTCGCCGCCGTTCAGGACGTCCCCGTCCCTGAATCCGAAAATCAGGTCGTTTCCCCCATCCCCGTCGATGACATCGTCCGAGTTCGTTCCGACAACGATATCGTCGGCCCCGGCGGCGTCGCCAACGCCGACCACCCTTCGATCATCGCCGCCGAACCGGAACACCTCGAAACCGGTCACCGTGTCCTCGCCTTCATCCTCCGCGTCCGCGCCACGGATGTCGCGCACGGTGAACCGCGGGGTTTTCACTCCGTCAACGGCGATCAATTCCGCCCAAACGCGGTAGCCTTCGAAATCATCGTCATAGACAACGATATCGTTGTCCGTTCCAACCGCGACACCTTCCATGGCGCTTCCGCCATGGAGCATGTCGTCGCCCTCCCCGCCGCGGACCACGTCGTCGCCGCCCAATCCTTCGACGACCCTGCCGAGCGCCGTGGAGTCCACCAGGGATTCACCCCCGGCGGTTCCCACGAGGGCGCGCGCCGAAGCCGCGATGGTGAATTCCGCGTGCGCGCGTTCGCCATTCTCCGCGGTGACGGTCACCCGCGCCCCGACATCGGACGTCCCCGCGAACCCCCCCGACAACACGCCTTCCGTCGACAATGTCAGACCGATTCCCGCGTCGCTCAGGTCCGTTCCATCCACCGTCAACCCGAAAGACAGCGTTTCGCCCGAACCGGCGGGTTCGAACCACGTCCCGAGATCCGGAAGCCCCCTTCCGGAACCGTTCGTCAACGTCAGGACATCCCGGAACGACTCCGACATCCGAAGATGATTGCCGCCGATGTACTCCACATGATCGAGGATGTCGGCGTGATGACCGCGGATGTCCAATTCGAAGGCCGATTCCGCGTGCGCGAGCCTGGTGAACGCCCCCTCGCCATCGGTCATCGTTTCAACGCCGAGACCATGCAATTCCTCGATATCCGCCAACGCGATCCTGTCCCCGCCACTCCCGTCGAATCCCGAGATCGTGGTTTTGCTCGAGGACGTGCTGTCCGTCGCGGAGAGGAATTGAAACCTATCGCTTCCCTCCCGGCTCACGAAGGCATGTCCGCCGCCCCCGCCATGGAACACGCCGTCCCGGACGGAGTCTCCCACCACCCGTCCCGCGCCCTCCGTCACGAAGTGGAAATCCGACATCGCCAAATCCATGGAGCCGAACCGGAGCGTTTCCACGTTCATCAAGATGTCGCGCCCCTCGTCCAACCCGTCGGCGGCCCTTTCGTCCCGCGCCACGAGCGCGCCGTTCACCAGGGTGAATTGGAAATCGCGGATGTCGCCGGAGAAAACCACGGTGTCGTTCCCCGCGCCGCCATCGATGACATCATCCCCACCCCCGCCGACGATGACATCGTCTCCCGCGTAACCAAACACCGTGTCATCCCCTGCCATGCCGTCGAGCTCGGCCTCCCCCGCGTCGTCACCATCCGTGCCGAGAAGAATATCCCCGCCATCGGAACCCGAACCGGTCACCCGGGATCTCCCGTCGCCGAAATCAAGCGCCTCGAAGCCCGTCAGGATGTCCACGCCTTCGTCTCCGTTGGAAACATCGATGTCCCTCACCGTGACGACCGCTCCACCGACGCCGTCCGGAACCGCCAGAATGTGATACCCGGCGCGAGCGCCCGCGAAGGCGGCCGCGTCGGTGACCCCCGCTCCGTCGTCGTCGCGGTCCTCGGAGTGGCCGAAAAGCCTGTCGTCGCCCGGGCCGCCCTTGACCACGTCCGCGCCCGCCCCGGCGGAGATGACGTCGTTCCCCCCGCCACCCGAAATCCGGTCATCGCCGTCGAATCCGAATATCCGGTCGTCGCCTCCCCCGCCGGAAAGCGGCCCATCCAAGCCTTCCGTACCCAGCAGGATCTCGGCGGCGTCGGAGGACTCACTGGTCACCGGAAGCATCGTCGAAGAAGACATTTCGTCGAACCGGAGAACCTCGAAACCGATCAAGGCATCCATGCCTTCGTCCACGGCGGAACCACCGGTTTCGATGTCCATGACGACGAGACGGACGGTGACGTCGAAAACCCCGCGGTCGCCGAATTCGACCAGTTCCGCGGTGATCCGGTAACCCGAAGGGGAACCTCCGAACACCGCCATGTCGACGACGCCCTCCGCCTCCCCGCCAACAATTCCCGCGGTGTGGCCGTAAAGCGTGTCGTCGCCCGCTCCTCCGGCGATGACGTCGCCGCCGGCTCCGCCCGCGATGGTGTCTCCGCCGCCGAAGCCGAAAATCATGTCGTCGCCCCCGCCTCCGTCGAAAGCCGCCGTCGCGGACCCGTCGGCCGCCAGATCCGAACCGATCAGGATTTCACCGGCGCCGGTGCCCGTCTCCACGATCGAAAAGGTGACGTCTCCGAACCGAACCGCCTCGAAACCGGTCAATTCGTCCATGCCCTCGTCCACCGCGCCGTCCCCGGCGTCCATGTCCATGACCGTGAACACCATCCGCCCGTCGGACGCCCGCTCCCCGCCAACGCGGAAACCGGTCGACGCGCCCTCGTAGACGGCGGTGTCGAAGCCGCCGGAACCGGCACCGTCCGCTCCGCCGTCCATCCTGTCGTCGCCCACCCCGCCCATGATCCTGTCGTCGCCCGCGCCGCCGTCGATCGTGTCGTCGCCCGCGCGTCCTTCGATCACGTCGTCTCCCGTTCCGGCCCTGATCGCTTCGGCGATTCCGGCGCCGAAAATCATGTCGTCGCCACCGCCGGCATCGATGGAGAAAGCTTCCCCGAAATTGATCATCGTGTCGTTCCCGTCGCTCCCCAGAAGCATGTCGCCCGCTTCGCCGAGAGCGCCGCCACCAACGGAGCCGTCACCGCCGCATCCCGCGAGCGCCCCGATGGCCGCCGCGGAACCGGCGACCATGCCGGAGGGCGCGCGACGTACGGCGCCGCCATCCTTGGAATCCCGCTTGGGGAAAGGAAGAAAATAGTCACGCATTTCGTTCTCCATCGTTACTCGCCGTCGGCGCGCGGCGCCGGAACACCTACCCGGGCGATCCCCCCGCGGACCGCCTTATCGGTATCAGTCTAACAAAATACATCAGCACAATCAAATTTTATTTCTGACAAAAATAAGGGAAATTTGCATAATTCTGGTTTTTCCTCAGCGGAAACTTGATATGACGCACTCGGCTGAGTGGACGCCGCTCAAATCCCCCGCCGTGGTGAATCGCCGCTTCCGAAACGAAACTCCGGGAATCGACCCCAAGCGGCGGCGGACAAGGGATTCCCGGAAACCGGCGCCGCACGGAATTGTCGACTGGATGAGTCGCCGAAAGGGGAACGCCGTCGAATCGGCGCGCCATGTTCCTGGCGCGGGAATACTTGTCTGAAAACGTGTCGGTTCCCGTGCAACGCGGGAACCCCCGCCGACCAAACGCATCGGATCGGCGGCGACGGAGGTGGACCGGTGGGCACCAGATTTCAAGAAGCCGATGGCAAGCTTGGTCGCCCACTTCCTCACCGAGCCTGAACGGACACGGGGGCCGGAGCCCGAAGACAAGCCCCCCCCCCCACAAAAAAAAACGGACCA
>JANQKA010000808.1 GCA_028281405.1 Hasllibacter sp.
CGTCCCTCCCCTGGTTCGACAACATGTTCGGCGCCGCGTCCCCCGACGAAGCGGCCGACCCCGTGGTCGATCTTCCGCTCACCGGCGCGGGCGCGACCCGGCCTTCGGGGCAACCGGTGCAATTCGGAAGGATTCCGCCATGGCTTTGACGTCACCGAATCCGATGCATCGGGCGCCCGCGCCCGGTCCCCGGAATTCAACGGAACGGGACGAGATGGCTTTGGGCAAACAAACCGAGTCGGACGACACGTACGTTCGTTCCGTTTTGAGGGCGTGGAAAGCCGAGCTCAGGGACAACGGTGCGTCCGCGCTCAGGGATCTGCTGAATCGCAAGGCATCCCTCGCCAGCCTATCCAACGCCGACCCAGACGACGCCCTGAGCGTGGTGTTTCATCTGGATGGATATGATCCGGAAGTCGCCCGCGGCCTTGATCTGGGCTGCGCATCCCTTTGCGACGAATATCTCACCACGCTCTTGCGGCGAAAGGATGAAGGCGTCGAATTCGAAATTCCGAGGTTGAGGCACCTCCTGATAATCATTCGGAGGCTGCTTCCCGAGAATACGGTCGTCGATTTTCATCGTCGGTTCTCCCTGTGGAACGGATTTTTCGAAAATTTCGTTGTCGAGCCTTGCTTGGACCTGCGACGGGAGTACTACACGGTTCTCGCCTTCAGTCAGCACATCGCGGCGAAGCATGGCCTGGCCCCTCGAAAACTGATGCCGCTTTGGCTCGATGTATGCGGCGAGAGCGGCGATGCCGGTCGTTACGACAGGAGCTACTTGCGGGTGGGCATATTGGGGCTAACCCGTCTGCCGCTTGGAGACGACCCCTACGCGACCGCGGATATTGCGTTGCAAGGGCTCACGCGCTGGGCGGTGGCTCAGCGACCGAGCGAAGAGGAATTCGATACTCAATGGACCCTCTTCAAGGATAAATTCACCCACGATCCCGAATTTTGGGTGAATCGCGTTCATCAAGCCATCGCGGAGGCGGAACGGAACATCTCCGAACGGGTGGGGAATGAAGCCACCTTTCCGAACGCCCAATGGTGGCGGGTCGACGTTGGAATTCCGGTCGGCGCTCGTCCTCCAAATTGCCGCGAGAATGTTCCTTCCGACGTTGACCCGGTCTAATGAAATCGATTTCGCATCCACCAATCGACCATTGGTCGGTATATTTCCGGAAATCCAATCCGTGATGGACGAGTGGCGGGCTTATGCCCGCGCGGCCGGCAAAGTGTTCAATCATCGGGTCCGCCCGCCAATTCGGAATATGATGGATCGGGAATTCCCAGGGCGATTAAGAATCGAACGGGCGGGGATTGCCATGTCATCCGCGACGAATACCATGGAATATGATGCGTTCTATGTGTACGCGTGGTTTTTGATTATGTCGGCCCCGATCGGCGGAAAGCGTCCCGGGACGCTGAGCAGGTCGGTTGGATATCTCCGCGGCTCCTCCCGAAACGCTCAATGTCAGCGCCGCCCACGAAAGCGCCCGCCGAAGTCATCGGCGAAACGTGGTTCATCCCCAATGGACGAGATGAACGAAAAGAGCCGCCGCAAGCGATGGCGGCGCGGCGGGAAACAGGGACCTGAATAGACGCTTCCCCCTCAGGATCGAATACCAGGCGCAGGTCGCCAGCATGAACGCGCAGGTCAGAACCGCCCAGAAGAGAATCGCCGGAGCGACCAGAAACGCCACAACTCCGATCAGGGCGGGATCCCCCGCCCCGAACTTCGCCAATCCCGGAATTCGACCGTTGCCCAGCGAGAGGGCGGCCCAAAACAGGACGCCCGAA
>JANQKA010000835.1 GCA_028281405.1 Hasllibacter sp.
CATGTCGGAATTCTGGACCTCGGCCGAAATGGCCGGCGAATCAGCCGCCGACCTCGCCGACCGGGGCTACACCGCGGTGAAATTCGACCCCGCCGGACCCTACACCTTCCGCGGCGGGCACCAACCTGCTCTGTCGGACATCGACATGTCCGTCCGGTTCTGCGCCGCCGTTCGCGGCGCGGTGGGCGGACGCGCGGACATCCTGTTCGGCACCCACGGCCAATTCACGCCGGGCGGAGCCATCCGGGTGGGCCGCGCGATCGAGCCCTACGATCCACTCTGGTTCGAGGAACCGATTTCCCCCGACAACCTCCTCGACTTCGCCCAGGTCGCCCAGGCGGTCCGGATCCCCGTCGCGACCGGGGAGCGGATGACGACGAGGGCGGAATTCGGCGCGGTTCTCAGGACCGGAGGCGCGTCGATCCTTCAGCCCGCGCTCGGCCGCGCGGGAGGCATTTGGGAGGGGCGCAAGATCGCCGCGATGGCCGAGGCGTTCGGAGCGCAGATGGCCCCGCA
Organism: Hasllibacter sp.; assembly: GCA_028281405.1. Lineage (GTDB taxonomy): Bacteria > Pseudomonadota > Alphaproteobacteria > Rhodobacterales > Rhodobacteraceae > JANQKA01. Next base: position 517 of record JANQKA010000835.1, read on the forward strand.
TCTCTACGCCGGCCCCGTGGAATGGGCGGCCAACCTGCATTTGGCCGCCGCGATCCCCAACCTTCTCATGGCGGAGACCATCGAGACTCCCTTCCACGACGCGCTGATCGGAGGAGCCATCCGGGTGGAGGAGGGCTTCGTTCCGGCGCCGCGGGCGCCCGGCCTGGGGATCGAGGTGGACGAGGCCCTCGCGCGCGCCCACCCCTACACGGGCGAAGGGTTGCACCTTCAGATGCGGGAGGAACCCTGCGACTACGTCAACGGGAACGCGTTCCAGGGAGGCGCGCCGCCCAAATCCGATTCCTGATCGACCGCCCAGCGACCCGCCCCCATCGCGGATGACGCCGTCGGTCGGCGAATGCCCACACATGCTGGTTCCGCGCGGCGGTTTCACTTCCGAGCGTCCCTCGGATCCGCAAACGCGTTCCGCGATGCGGCGCGGCCGGGATGCCGCGGGATCCAACCACCCGACCCGCACCTGCCCAACTCCGGGGTTCAAGGAATCTTGCTCCCGCGCGCATAACGCGCGTCGAGGCCGATTCGGAGTGATTCGCTCGGACCCGGACCCACGTCCCGCGAAGCGGCGCGGACAAGATGCCACGGGAGCCACCCGACCGGCGTGCCCCGGACCTACTGCGAAGCTCAATTGATCCGGCTCCGGCGCGTTTCACCGCGCGGCATGGCCGATTCGGAGTGATTCGCCCGGACCCGGAACCGCGTTCCGCGAAGCGGCGCGGACAAGTCGCCACGGGAGCCACCCGCCCGGCGCGCCCAGCCCGACTCCGAGGCTCAAGAGATCCGGCTCCGGCGCGTATCACCGCGGGCAAGGCCGATTCGGAGTGATTCGCCCGGACCCGTAACCGCGTCCCGCGGCACGTCGCGGACAAGTCGCCACGGAAGCCACCCGCCCGGCGCGCCAAGCCCGACTCCGAAGCTCAAGAGATCCGGCTCCGGCGCGTTTCACCGAGCGGCAAGGCCGATTCGGAGTGATTCGCCCGGACCCGTA
>JANQKA010000856.1 GCA_028281405.1 Hasllibacter sp.
GGGTCCGCCCGGCGCACGAGCGCCCGGCGAAGCCGCCCGGGCCGCGCACCGCGGCTTCCCCCGCGCCAACCAACACAACCCACGGTCAACACCACTCCGGCCAAACGATGACGATCCCGCGGCGCCCGGAACATGCCTCCCGCCGCACCCGCGCCGGACCAAACTCCGTCGGATGGTTTCGAGGAAATCGGACCAACGCGGCGCACCCGACCCAACGCCGAGTCCGGAACCCATCTGGCGTCCCCGCCCCGGGGCGGATCGGTCAAGGCCGCTCCGCGATATCGGGAGTGATCCGGATCAGCGTCGGCCCGTCCGCCGCGAGGGCCGCCGCGACCGCGCTCCCGATTTCCCCGAGGCTCCGCGGCTCGGAATATCCCGCGCCGTAGGCCCGCGCGAGAAGAGCGAAATCCGGATTCCGAGCCACCACCGCGTTGGGCGCGATCTGACTCCCCACCATGCAGTCCTCGATCTCCTTCAGTTTGCCGTTGTCCCACAGGATGATCGGCAAGGTCAGACCCAATTCCACCGCGGTGGCGAGTTCCTGCGACGTGTATTGGAAGCCGTAGTCGCCCGCGATGGCCACCACCGGCGCGGCTCCCAACCCCACCTTTCCGCCGATCGCCGCTGGCAGCGCGTAGCCCAGCGTCCCGAAGCCGTAGGGATGATGCCACAGACCCGGCCGGTCCATGTCCCAGACCTCCTTGGCGACATAGGCCAACTGGGTCATGTCGGAATAGATGGTCGTCCCCGTTGGAAGCGCCGCCCGCAGGGCGTCGGACACGGCGGCCGCGCCCGGCCGCGCGGCGTCGACCTCCGCCCGCCAGCGGGCCCGGTCCGAGTCGATTCTGGCTTCGTCCCAGGGACATTCCCTCCGTTCCAGATGCGGCAGCAGGGCCGAGAAAAATGACGCCGCGTCCGACAGCACCGCGGTCCCCGCCCCATGACGGTCGCAGATGACCGATGGATCGATATCCACGCGTACAAGGAGAGCGTTGTGTCCCAGCCGGTCGCGCCACAGGTCGACCTCGCTCAGGGTGGTGCCAACCGCGACCACCAGATCCGCCTCGGCGACCCGCTTGGCGCTGTCCGGGCGGGCCAGCCACGCTCCCCAGTGGCCCGCCGCGCCGGTCGGCAGCACGCCGCGGCCCGCGTAGGTCGAGAAGGACGCGGCCCCGGAGCGGGCGACGGCCTCGCGGGCCTCCTCCGCCGCGCCGCGGCAGCCCCCGCCCAGAATGAACAGCGGCCGATCGGCCCCGCCGATCATGCGGGCGACTTCGGCCGCCTCCCCGGGATGGCAAGCCGGAGAGCGCGGCGCGGGTCGCGGCGGCGGCCCGGAGGCCGCGGGAGCTCCGAGAACCCCGATCGGAACCTGGATGTGTTTCGGGCGCGGGCGCGCGGCCGTGAATTCGGCGAAGGCGCGGTCGATCAATTCCCAAACGGCGCCGGCGTCGTGCGCCACGATGGACCAATCGCAAACGCAGGCCGCCGCCAACTCCTGGCTTTTCATCTCGTGGAGACGTCCACGCTCCATGCCGAGGTCGGACGCGTCGAGGCCCGACGAAACCGCGAGCACCGGAACGCTGTCCGAATACGCCTGTCCAAGCGGCGTCAGCGCATTGGTGAGACCCGGCCCCGAAATCAGGTAGCAGACGCCCGGCCCGCCAGTCGCGCGGGCGTAGCCGTCCGCCATGAAGCCCGCTCCCTGCTCGTGCCGGGCGAGGACATGGGCGATGCCCGCGGTTTCGATCCCG
>JANQKA010000013.1 GCA_028281405.1 Hasllibacter sp.
CCGCTGCGCGCTCCGCCGCGGCCTCCCGGGAAGGCGCCTCTTCCTTGGCGGTGGGAGCCACGGCCCGCATCCGTCGTTTCCCTTCGGGCGGCATCGTCACGCCGCCCTTTTCAATTGCCGGAGCCGCATCCGGAGCTCCGCCGCGATGAAGACCCGCGTCGCGGTCTCCTCCGAGGAGGCGTCCCCGATCCGCGTGCGCGTCCAGCGCCGCGGCGTGGCCCGCCGCGGCCTCCCGGGACGGCGCCTCTTCCTTGGCGGTGGGAGCCACGGCCCGCATCCGTCGCTTCCCTCCGGACAGCATCGTCAAACCGTCCTTCTCAATTGCCGGAGCCGCATCCGGTGCGCCGCCTCGATGTGGACCCGCATCGCGGTCTCCGCCGCGGCGGCGTCACGGCCCGCGAGCGCTTCGAGAACGGCGGCATGCTCCGCCACGGCTTCCGCGGCGCGGTCCTCCTCGTCCAGCGTTGACGGACCGAGGATGAGCAGGGTCTTTTCGATCGCCCGGACCGATTTCAGCAGGAACCTGTTTTTCGCGGCGTCCAGCATGGCCGCGTGGAATCGTCGGTTCAGCGCGTGGAGAGGCTCACCCGCCTCGAGGGCCTCGCCCATGTCGCCGTTTATCGCGCGCAGTTCCGACAACTCGACCTCCGACGCCCCCCGCGCGGCCAGGCGGGCGGTCGTCCCCTCGAGGGCGGCCCGCATTTCGTAGAGCTCCGTCACCTCCGCGTGGTCGAGTTTCCGGATCGCCGCTCCGACGCGCGGGATGTGCGTGACGAGATCCTCGGCCTCCAGCCGCCGGATCGCCTCCCGCACGGGAGTGCGCGAAATTCCGAAGCGCCGCGCGATTTCCGCCTCCCTCAGACGGTCTCCCGGCGCGAATTCACCCTCGCGGATACCGGCCACGAGACGTTCGTAGGCGTCCAGTCCCTGCGGCAGGTCGGATCTGTTGGCCGTGTTCATGGACATTGTGAATACGATTGGATACACCGGGATTCAACCCGTCAACCCCGGAACCGCCGATGACCAAACGAGACTGGCGCGGAACGGCGCGGACCTTCGCTTTCGCTGGCGCCGGGGCGGGCGCGTTCTGGATCCTCGGCCTGCCTCTTCCGTTCCTCTTCGGCCCCATGTTCGCCTGCCTCGCGGCCGCGCTCGCCGGAGCCGACCTGCGACGGCCCGGCCCGGTGTCGTCCGGCGCCCGAACGATCCTCGGCGTCGCCGTCGGCGCCTCGGTGACTCCCGACGTGCTCGAACGCCTGCCCGCCTTCGCGGCCTCCGTTGCCTTCGTCCCGCTCTACATCGCCGTCATCGCCGCCATCGGCGTTCCGTATTTCCGCCGTGTCCGCGGATTCGACCGCGTCACCGCCTGGTACGCCGCCATGCCGGGAGGCCTTCAGGACATGGTCCAATTCGGCCGGGAAGCCGGGGGGAACGCGAGGGCGCTGTCCCTCGTGCACGCGACCCGGGTTCTGGTGGTGGTGACCATCGCCCCGATCCTGATGACACGCGCCTTCGGGCAGCCACTGACGAACCCCATCGGCGTTCCCGCGGCGGACCTTCCCGCCGCGGAGATCGGACTCATGGCCGCCGCCGCGGTAATCGGATGGAAGGGAGGCGAACGGCTGGGGCTGTTCGGAGCCTCGATCATCGGCCCGCTGATCCTGACGGCGGCGCTGTCGCTCGCCGGCGTCATCCATTCCCGCCCGCCGGCCGAGGCGATAATAGCCGCCCAGTTCTTCATCGGGATCGGAATCGGCGCGGGCTACGTGGGAGTCACGGTCGAGGAACTCGGGAAGGATGTGCTGTCCGGAGTGGTGTTCGTCGGGATCCTCGCCGCGGTCGCGGCCGCCTTCACCGAGATCGTTCATGTCCTCGGACTCGCGGAACCGGTCGACGGGTTCCTCGCGTTCGCCCCGGGCGGCCAGGCGGAGATGACCGTGCTGGCGATAGTCGCGGGCGCCGATCTGGGATACGTGATCGTCCATCACCTGACCCGGATCGTGTTGGTGATCCTGGGGGCTCCCGTCGCCGCCCGGTTCTTTCGAATTGGGCGCGATCCATGACCACGGGCAATTCCTTGGGAGCGCCGGGAGGGCGGTGGCCGTCATTCCGGGCACACTCCCGGGGCGTGGCCCGAAGTCGCTTGTCCCAAGAACATCCCCGCCCCCGCGTCGGATGTTCACAAGGCCCTTTCCCGCCATGTTCGACCAAGTCGGCCGCGTCCCGACGCCCACCATGTGGCCCGTCCCAAACGGATGTGTCGGTTTCGATGGCGTTCCGTGCGGCCGGGGATGGGGAGCGGGGCGGGATTCGCTTGAATTCCGCCGCCCGGAAGGACACCAAATCGGGGGTCTCAACCGTTCGGGACAGCAAGGTAGGTATTCCACATGACTTTTACCACGCGGCCGGAACTCAAAGGCACCTTCGGAATGGTGGCCTCGACCCATTGGATCGCCTCCACCGTGGGGATGAAGCTTTTGGAGAGTGGAGGCGCGGCCGCGGACGCCGCCGTGGGAATGGCGTTCGTCCTCAACGTCGTGGAACCGCATCTCAACGGCCCGCTCGGGGACATGCCCGCCCTCCATCTGGCCGCGGGCGGCGACGCCCCCGTCGTCTATTGCGGACAGGGCGTGGCGCCGGCGGCGGCGACAATCGACCACTACCGGTCGGAAGGCCTCGACATCGTTCCGGGGTCCGGCCCGCTGGCCACGGTCGTGCCAGGAGCTTTCGACGCGTTGATGCTTCTTCTGCGGGACCACGGGCGTCTCGAGCCGCGCGACGTGCTCGAACCCGCGATCCATTACGCCGCGGAAGGCCACCCGGCGCTGCCCTCCGTCTCGAAGGTCATCGAGGGTCTTGAGGACTTTTTCGCCGAGGAGTGGCCTACCAGCGCCGCGGTCTGGACTCCGGGAGGCGCCGCCCCGAAGCCCTGGTCGCTGTTCCGCAACCCGGAACTCGCCGGGTTCTGGTCGCGCCTCCTGAAGGAGGCCGAAGCCGAAAATGGGCGCGTGAAGCGGATCGAGGCGGCCAGACGGTG
>JANQKA010000038.1 GCA_028281405.1 Hasllibacter sp.
CGTATGGACGCGCCGCCATCTGGAATGCCGCTCCGCCATCCGGAAGGCCACGCCCTTCCCGGATTCGCACTCCCGTCAAAGTCCAACCGCCGCCTCCCAGGGGGCGCGGAATATCGCGTGTCGGCAACGACTCCCTCCGGTTCGCCCCGCCGCGCCCGAGCGCGAGTAGGTGCGGGTGCTTTGGTTGCGTCACCGGTGGCTCGCCCCGGTTGGGTTCCTTGATCGCGGGATGCCCAGCGGGCGATCATCCATCCGCGCGGCCGGGAAAGGGATTTCCGTTGACCCACGCCTGTGGACCACACATCCGGAGCGCAGCGGGAAGGGGATTCCCGTTTGCTTCGCGCCCAAGCACGACCTCCCTTCCGCGTTTCGACGTGGGGACTTCGGTCAACGAACCGCCCAGGCACGCGGTTCGCATTCACCGCCGCCACGTTTCCGTGGGCCTTTCAGATGGCGATGGCCCGCGGCCTGGCCGCCTCCTCCACGCGGGAGTGGATTTTTCCGTTGACCGCCGCGCCGGCGTACGCCAGAATCGCTTCACCGTCCCCGGACGTGTGTCCGGTCGCGGGATATATAGGGGCATCCACGGATGCCTCACCCCGCCGGAGGATTCAGTGCACGGGATCCTCCGGCTCCCCGCTCTTCCGTTCCGCCGCGTTGAATACCGCTTCGGAGCACCGGGGCCGCGCTTTTCCATTCGATTGCACCCGCCCGGTTCCGCCGCCGCTTTCCACGCGGCACCGTTGTCGCGCCGCGGACTCCAGCGGACTTAATTTACGGGTCGCCATCGCTTGCGGGTCCGCCCGATTCCCGCGCCCTCCCCATCCCGACTTGTGATTTCACTCCGTCCGGAGTAGCAATCGACACGATGCCCACACCCGCAAACCACGGAAGCGAGGAACTCCGCGCCGCGCGACGGGCCAACCACTCGTTGCTGTTGTCGGTGTTCCTGTTTTCCGTGTTCGTGAACCTGTTGATGCTCACGGGGCCGCTGTTCATGTTGCAGGTTTACGACCGCGTGCTCAGCTCGCGCTCGGGGGAGACCCTCACGGCTCTGTTCCTGCTCGTCGTCGCGCTCTACGCGATGATGGGGATTCTCGATTACGCGCGCGGGCGTGTCCTCGCCCGGTTCGGCGCGCGCTTTCAGACGGCGCTGGACGACCGGGCCTTTCAAGCCGTCCTGACGCGCGCGGTGGAACCGGGCAACCGCGCGAAGCCCGACAGCGGTCTGCGGGATCTGGAAACCATCCAAACGGCGTTCACCTCCCCGGCCATTCTGGCTTTCTTCGATTTGCCGTGGACCCCGGTATTCCTTGTCGCGATCTTTATTTTCCATCCCGTTCTGGGCTGGCTCGCGCTCGGCTCCGGCGCGATTCTCGTGGTGGTCGCGGCGCTCAACAATTTCATGACCCGCAAGCGGACGCTGGAGGCGCAGAAGGCCGCCGCCCAAGCGCAGGGCTTCGCCGACCAGGCCCGCGCGTCAGCGGAGATCGTGCGTTCGCAGGGCATGGGCGCGGCGATTTCCGAGCGTTGGCGACGCCAACGCGATTCCGCGCTCGTCCAGACCGTGGGAGTTAGCGATTGGACCGGTCTGTTCACGGCGGGAACCAAGGCGTTCCGCTTGCTGATCCAGTCGGCCATGCTGGCCGCGGGGGCGTGGCTGGTGCTGCGTTACGAACTGACCGCGGGGGCGATGATCGCCGGATCGATCCTTCTGGGCCGGGCGCTGGCTCCCATCGAACTCGCCATTGGCCAGTGGGGAGGGCTGCAGCGCGGAACCGCGGCTTGGCGGAGCCTCGCCCAGACCCTCGGGGAAATCCCGCCTCCGCCGGCCACGCTGACCCTGCCGAGGCCGGAAGCGGTCCTCTCCGTGAAGGGGGTCCACGCATATGTTCCCGGGACG
>JANQKA010000070.1 GCA_028281405.1 Hasllibacter sp.
GACGGGGCGCGACATCCTCGCCCGTCTGATCTTCGGCGGGCGCATTTCCATGGAGGTCGGCGTGACGGCGATGCTGATCGCGCTCGTCATCGGCACCCTCGTCGGCGTCCTCGCGGGATTTTTCCGCGGCCTCGACGGCCTTCTGATGCGGACGACGGACCTCTTCCTCGCCCTTCCCCTGCTTCCCCTTCTGCTCGTAATGGTGACGCTGTTCCGCCAGACCGCTCTCCGCGGCCTTCGGCATCGAGGAGGGAATCTTCATCCTCATGGTCACCGCGATCGGCGTCACATCTTGGATGCCGACCGCGCGGATCGTGCGGGGCGACGTGCTGACGGCGAAGGAGCGGGAATTCGTGATGGCGGCGCGTTCCATCGGCACCCCTCCGCGCCGGATCATCGGGCGGCACATCCTTCCAAACGTCCTGTCGCCGATCATGGTGTCCGCCACGCTCGGCATCGCGGCGGCGATCATCACCGAGAGCGCGCTGTCGTTCCTTGGTATTGGATTCCCGCCGGATTTCCCGACCTGGGGGCGGTTGCTGAACGACGGTGTCCAGTACCTGAGGGACTATCCCGAACGGGTGATCTACCCCGGTGTGTTGAATTCCCTCACCGTTCTGACCGTGAACTATGTCGGCGACGGACTGCGCGACGCCCTCGATCCCCGGATCAGGGGGCGTTGAACCGGAACCGCTTCCGAAAATCTTCCGCGCACGCTGAATTCCACCGAAGTCACGCATGAAAGTTTCTCATAGATTCCGCGACCGATGACGCGCACGGTCCAAGCGACATCGGTGGAACGGACTCCTCCGGCGGTCGCGCCCACCGGAGGCGGTTCCGCGGCCCGGGCTGAGGCCAAAGAGAGAACATTGTCCGGTTACGGATGCGAGTAAATTAGGGGGCGTGTCACTATTCTGGTCAATTGATCCCAATTGACCAGAACAGTATTGTTCATCACATCCAGTGGCTGGAGGAACCCGCACCGCCTTTGGCGATGCGGGATTGGTGATCGGCGCAACAATGCTCTTGTGCGCACGACGGATCAGTAGTCCTCGCCATAGTCAAATTGGCGATTCGAACGGGTGATCCGACCGGACGAGGAATTCCTTTCTTCCTCATCCCTCTCGGCTTCTTCCCTGATCACTTTTCCGATCACCTTCGCGTGTCTCAGCCAAAAGGGAATCCTCTCCTCGGCTGGTGTCTTGGTTTTCGTCTTGTTCATCGGTATTGCCTTCCCTGGGGTTGTCGAGTCTGTGGATAAAGTGACCGTCGAGTCCTAATAGCATTTTATGATCAATCATTTCAATATGATCATTCACCTCAAAAAGTTTTTTCCATAAATTTTCAATATTTTCCGAAAGATGATTAACCGTTCTAAACAGTTTTCGGGCTTCTGATTGGTCAATGACAAAACCGTGCTTCGGGTAGCCTTCAACCAATTTGCGTACAGTCCCTTTATTAGTATTTTTGCCATTCTCTTCCAATCTGACGCCGTATTGCGTTGCCACATACAAGTCCCGCATGTCGTTCCCCAACTCTTCGGGGGAGATTTGGGAATAAATTGGAGACATTACACCAACGGCCATGTCAGCGGCAATTTTTCCAGCCATTTCGAAAGAAATTAATGATCCTGTCTTAACAGTGATTTTCAACATTGCCTTTGACCAAAATTTATACGTTTCATCGGAGAGCTCGTCCAACGCGGTGCGAACCGCCATTCCGGAACGGCGCTGAGCAAGCTCATTTCGCCGAGGCAGTTGCACGTCAAGAGGGCCAAACTCGGCGCTTTCCTCCATCAATATTTCATTCGCGCCGAGCGCAATCAGAGTCCCGGCACTTTTACACAGGTACGGGACGCAGAGGTAAAATTTTTCGGATGCTCGTTGGAACGAGCGGGCGATCTTGTACGCCGAATCGGCCCCTCCACCATACGTTGTTAAAATCAACAACGAATTCCTGCGCCGCTGCCGCGAATCCTGTATCCCCATAGATTCTATAAGGCTCCCCAAACCTATACGGTCGATGCGACCGCTGTACACATACACCGCAGCTTCAAACTCATCCGCAACTTGATTTGCAAGAACGGTCAGCTCATTCATGAACCGCAGCTCAATAGATTTTGGATCCTGCGAGACCTCCGCGGCCCCATCGGTGCCCTCCGCCTCTTCTGCATTTCCGCCCGCACCCCTTGACGCCCCCGTGGTCCGGTCGTCCGGACCTTCCGCGGCTCCACCGACGCCCCCGGCCAGCGCCGCAGTTCCGCCAGCCCCCCCGTGCCCCCCCGTGGTCCGAACGTCCGCATCCTTCGCGGTTCCACCGACGCCCCCAGCCTCCGCCGCTGTACCGCCCGCTCCGCCGGCACCCGCGATGTTCGGGGTGTCAGTTCCCGACGCAATTCCATCGACACTCGCAGCCCCCGCCATGATTCTGTCAGCACCTCGCGCCGCGGAGTCGGGTGCCCGTTCCGCGAGCTGGGTCGCATACGTGGATATCTTCGCTTTGTCGGTCACAACCCTCATATGAAGACGATTGTGCCGCAATGCAAGAATTTTTTAGACTCGAGCGGGAGAATCCGCCTCCACCCGACCAGGTGCTTTAAATTGTTGCCATTTGATAGCGAATCACCCCCGCGATGATTGGTCGCTCATGCGAAAATTCAGCCCGAATCCATGACAAATTCCGAAGCGAACACGCCCCAGCATCCTCTGCTCGTCCGGTCTGGCTACGGGAACCGCGAATCACCCCGGAGCGA
>JANQKA010000087.1 GCA_028281405.1 Hasllibacter sp.
TTTCGTCGCGCAAATTCGAAAATCAGGTTGTGGAGCTCTCAATTCTCTGCTTGATTTTGAACATGCACGTTTGGATCGGGATGCCGACTCAGGACAGAAAAATTCAATAATCCTGGCAAGAAATGGACTTAATTATGCACCAACGCCACTTCCCCGGGCTTCATCGCGTTTTGCGCGAAGATAGCCCGCGACCTTTTTTCGTCTTCGCCCGCGTCGCGCCAACTTGCCTCCATGGCCTTCGCGTCGTCCTCGAAATCGAAGTCGATGGTCATCTGAATTTGTTCCCTGCGGCTTCGTATCATCGTGTTCATCAACGCCCGGGTCAAAGGCTCCCGTTTCTCGGGGAGCGGAACGGTTACCCCGGTGTCTTTTCTGATCTCTTCGGCTTTCCGGAGTATCACATCGAGAACGGCGCCGTCGATGGCGCTGTCGGGGGAAAACATCATGATCGAGCGGACCACGTCCGCTGGCTGGCCGAAACGGTCTACGCGCCCCTCGCGTTGCTGGTGACGGGTTGGATTCCAGCACAGGTCGTAGTGCACGACCGTGTCGAACAACTGCTGAAGATTGATTCCCTCGGACAGGCAGTCGGTCGCCACGAGGATCCGTCGTTTCGCGCTCTCGCCGTCCTCCGGAAGCATCTCCGAGACGCGGTTGCGGCGATCGTCAGGAGTCATTTCTCCGGTCACGGATCGCACGACCGCGTTGGTGAACACATCGCGCAGCTTTACCCTCAGGTAATGGGCCGTCGCCAGATACCTGCAAAACACGACGGGGTTGGAGCCATTCCTGATCAACGGCTTGAGCGCGTCGATGAGAGCGGTGAGCTTCGGATCCTTGGTTCCCGACAGTTTTTGCGCCTGATCCACCAAAGTTTGTAGGGCGGGTTCGCCCGAGAAGGCCGCGCTGGGTTCGACATCTACCGCGTCCTCGTCGTTGCTGTCCTCGTCGTAGATTTGAATCTCGATCCGATCACCCTCCATGACGGCCCGATTCTTGAGCGCGCGCAGGGCCGCGCCGGGCGAAGATCCGACGCAGCGCATGAGGGCCAGCGTTCCCCAGAACGCCAAACGCTGCTTTTCCTTTTCGTCCCCGGCTTTGGACACCAGTGAAAGACAGTAATCCAACACCGCGTCATGGAAGGCCAAATGCTCTGGAGTGAGGCGGTAGGGCAGATCGATTGACTTGTGATTCGGAAACGACTTGTCCTCGTTCCAGTCGCCTTCGATCAAATCAATCCTTCGGCGCTGCACGAAGTGACGGGCGAGGATGCTCCGGGACTTTTCGCCGCTCAAATTCTTCGCCGAGAATTCCCCGCCGATCAGCGAGAGCAGTCGATCGAAGGCGTCGCCGTCACCCGAATGCGGCGTGGCCGTCAGCATGATGAGCCGCCGATCCGGATTTTTCGCGATATCGCGCAATAGGGCGAACCGCATCTGCTTGCCCTTGTGCGTTCCGACGCAGGCGTGCGCCTCATCGACAATGACGAAGTCGGGGCATGTGCGCTGAAACCCGTCCCTTCGTTTGTTGGCCTTGATGTAATCAAGGCTGACGACCGTGAACGGATTGGCGTCGAAGATGGTCTGGGATGAACGCAGGCCACGTTCGAGTCGCGCCGCCGTGCCCGACGTCACCGGAACGGCTTCGATTCCGAACCTGTCCCTGAGCTCGATGATCCACTGGTCCACGAGATGGGGCGGACACAGGACCGAGAATTCGTCGACCTCGCCGCGGTCCATGAACTCCCTCAGGATGAGGCCCGCCTCGATGGTCTTGCCGATTCCCACGTCGTCGGCGATCAGCAGTCGGGGCACAGGCAGCCTGAGGGCCATGAGCAGCGGTACCAGCTGGTACGTCCGGGGCTCGAACCCGAGTTGCGCGGCGGACCGGAACGGACCCGCGCCCCGGCGCAGGGTCAGGCGCAGAGCGTCGGCCAGAAGCGCCGCCTTCGACTGAACCGTGACCTTGGCGTCGTCGGGGAGTTCGAAACGCGCCGGCTCGACGGGTGTCAGTTCCAGTGACGGGTGGAGAATAACGACGCTGTTCTCGTTCCCCGACAGCGGTCGGAGGGTGAGCGCGCCCGGGATCTCCTCCGGAAGGGTGACCCACTCCCGACCGCGCGCGCGGACGAGATCGCCCGGTTGAAAATCCAGTGTCATGCCTCAACCTCCCAACAGGTCGACGAGCCGTTGCGGAACACCGCCTTCGTCGGGCGCTCCGGGCAAGGATACCAACTCCCAGCCTTTGCGGGAATACTCCGCGGCCATGTCCGGCGTGATCGGTCGACAGGCCGCGCGGACGAAGTGCCCACTCCAGACGAACTCGCCCCCGGCATCCACCGATCTCACATCCTGGGCGTCCGGGGGCGGAAGATTCGCGTTTTCGAAAGCCCGGAGCCACGGGGAGGACGCGCCATTCCGCGGCGCGCGCGCCTCTGGAACCGTGCGGCCCCGGGCGAGATCGATTAGCAGCTGTTTGACCTCCGCGCTGTCCCGGTGGATGTTTTCGTGGTCGGGCTGGTTGAAATACGAAAGCAGGCAGCGGTAGCAGCCGCGCGCGCAGGTGTCCTTCTTGTCCTTCAGCAGACCGCCGTTTCCGGCGGAGACGGCCTCATCGATCCCATCGAAATGCATGAGTTCGAGGGCGGCCCGGGCGACCCTGCCGACCGCTTCGGGATCGTCCATGAGACGGGTCAGAACGCCGGCGCCGCCCTCGGTCGCCTCGTAGACGAGGATGGCGCGTCTGTCATTCCGGGCCGGGAGGGGCTCGCCGAGCACCTCTCCCTGCTCGAGCTGATGCTCGACCTCGATGCCGCGCAGCAGCGCGTGCTGCGTCGTGGTCAGGGTGTCGGGAGAGAATCGCCCCGGATCCTTGAACCGGAACAGAAGCGCGTTCTTGCGGTCCCTGACGATGGGGACGATCCGGACCGGCCTCGTCTTGTCGGGAGGAAGATCCGGTTCCGGTTCCTCATCCGCGGACTTCTCCCAGTAACCCGTCCGGGGATTGATGTTGAAGCCGAGCACGGTTTGGCTTTTTCGCCGCTTCAACCCCTTGTTGAGGCGGCTGATCGTCGTGCTGTTGGCGTATTGGAGCGTCAGCAGTGGCTCCCCGTCGCGCACGAACTCCGCGTTCGCGACCTGTACCCGGCCGTTCTTCCGCGGCCAGGAGAACACGGTTTGGATGTCGAACCCCTGCCGGACCCGCTCCTCGTCGTTCGCGGTGATCCGGTGGGCGGGCGAGGTTTCCACGTTGTCGATCCGCAGGGTGTTCATGATCGGCGTCTGCCCGGCCATGTGCGCGCCGCATCCGTGGCAGCGGTTGACCTCATCTTCGTGGCAAGCTCCGCATTCCGGGCAGATGTGGATGTCCTTGGTCGCGAGGGCCGAACCGTCTTCTCCATGGGCTTCGGGCGGAAGCTTGGCCTTCGTTACACGGTAGGCGCGGCCCTCGTGATAGATCAGGCTTCCAGGTCCGAACTCCGAGATCGCCAAAAATCGCGCCCGGGAGATGAATTGGCTGGTCTTGCCTTCCCCCGGAATGAACGCGTAGAGCGGGAGCCGCGGGAAATTGTAGCCGGGAAGGAATCCTTCCGTCGCGAGATAGCGGTAGCTGTAGAAGTCGGAGCTGTTCGAGTCTGTTCCCTTTTCGAGAAGGTCGATCTGTTCTTCCGCGCTTCGCCGGATTGAACGAAGATACTGCTTCCTACTGGTCGGCAGATTCACCGTCCCCAATTC
>JANQKA010000100.1 GCA_028281405.1 Hasllibacter sp.
TCAGGCGTGAAAGCCCCGGGCTTAACCTGGGAACTGCGTTTGATACTGGCAGACTAGAGGTTGGAAGAGGAGAGCCGCCTTCGCCACTGGTGTTCTTCCCAATATCTACGAATTTCACCTCTACACTGGGAATTCCACTTACCTCTTCCGTACTCAAGATTGCCAGTATCAAGGGCAGTTCCGGGGTTGAGCCCCGGGATTTCACCCCCAACTTTCCAATCCGCCTACGCGCGCTTTACGCCCAGTAATTCCGAACAACGCTAACCCCCTCCGTATTACCGCGGCTGCTGGCACGGAGTTAGCCGGGGTTTCTTTACCAGGTACTGTCATTATCATCCCTGGCGAAAGAGCTTTACGACCCTAGGGCCTTCTTCACTCACGCGGCATGGCTAGATCAGGGTTGCCCCCATTGTCTAAGATTCCCCACTGCTGCCTCCCGTAGGAGTCTGGGCCGTGTCTCAGTCCCAGTGTGGCTGATCATCCTCTCAAACCAGCTATGGATCGTCGGCTTGGTAGGCCGTTACCCCACCAACTACCTAATCCAACGCGGGCCGATCCTTCTCCGATAAATCTTTCCCCCGAAGGGCGTATGCGGTATTACTCTCCGTTTCCAGAGGCTATTCCGCAGAGAAGGGCACGTTCCCACGCGTTACTCACCCGTCCGCCGCTCACCCGAAGGCGCGCTCGACTTGCATGTGTTAGGCCTGCCGCCAGCGTTCGTTCTGAGCCAGGATCAAACTCTCAAGTTGAAAGACCGTTGCCGGTCTGACCTTGACGTTCGAACCTCTGCACATCGCCCCGGCCGTCCGGCCGGGGCAGTCATCTGTCTGATGCGTGCTCCGGTCTCCATTGGAAGCCGAAACCTCGCTCAAACAGTGAAGCTGACACCCTCATCATCGCCCGAAGGCTAGAGGGCCGACATACAGGGGAACGATCCGTCGAAGGACCGAACCGCCCGCACATCTCTTCAGAAACCAGCGATCTCAAACAGCAAGGGCAACAAGACAGCGGAGCGCACCCGACCAGCGGGGCGCACCATCGCCGTCACCCGATATTTCCATGAACCGCTCCGGCCAGCGTCGCCGCAGACCGATTCGGTGTCCCCGGGATCGAACCCATCGGACAGACGGTGATTACGATTTCGGTTCGGGCGCCCGCAAGACGATTTCCGGAGGAATTCGAACTTTTTTGGGGATATCGCCGCGAACCACAATATATTGCGTGTTGGAATCCTGAAATATCCATATACCGCCCCGTGTTCACGGCTTTGTTACCAAGAGACGCCGATTCCGCCGCCGCGCCGGGGTGTTTTTCAGGGTCCGAATCACGTCGAATCGGGCCGAATCACCACATGCGAAGTGGAGGCGCCGACCATGTTGACCGTCACGCGAATCGGTGAGTTCGTGACCTTCGACGCCGGTTTCCGGCGAAACGAATCACCCGGCGCGCCGCGAATCGGGGCTTCGAACCGCGACCGCGGGCACGGGATTCAGGGCGTCCGTGCAGCCGCCCCGTGCCAGGAGGCGATCCGAATCACAGCGCGGCTTGGTTGACGGGGCGGTTGGCTTACGCCCGAATCGACACTTGCGCGCCAGCCGCTCCTTCGACGTGCGAACCGCGGCGAAACGAATCACGCGGGGAAGCCGCCGAATCGGGCGAATGTCCCATGGAACGGGGATTCCAAGGTCTTCTCCGCGCATTCGCGGGGCGGGCCGCGACGGAACGAATCACCCCGCGTGGCGAATCGGGTGTTCGGGCCGCCTCGCCTCAAAGTCCAATGCCCCCACATCCGGCGGGGCCCGATGACGACAATCCCTTGGAGCCCGGATGGCCCGGCGAATCAGTCAACCGCCGCCCTGAGCGCATTCTTCCGGCTTCCATCACTGTCGGTGACAAGTCGGCGGGCGGCCACCCGCGCGGCGACCGGGCCTTCGAGCCGCCACCGCACGAAACGCAAAGCCGCGGGGCACCCGCCATGATCCGGAAGCGCGGCCCGGATGAACCGGATCTACGGGCGCGTCCCGAGGCGGCGAATCGGTTGGCCGCCACCGAATCGGTCCATGCCTGCCGTGAATTGGCGATCGCTGCGAACGATGACGCGTTGACGGCGAATCGAATGCCCGGATCGGCCCAATCGAATTGGGAGACCTCGAGGCCCCCGTCAGGGAGGGCGGAATGGGATGGACCAATTCATCCGGAGGCGGCGGAACAACGAATCGGTTGGCCTCCGCCCGGGAACGGACCGGGTTGGGCCGACCAGCAGGAACCGGCATCCCGGCGAATCGGCCATGCCACGCCCGAATCGACACATTCGACGCCTTGGACGGCATGACCACCGCAGACGGGTTGTCCCGCGCGCGGCGAAACAGCCGCCCCCCTCCCGCATCGACGGTTCCAGGAGCTCCTTAACCCTCCACCGGGCGGAGCGCGACGGAGCGAATCTTCCCGCGCTCGGCAAACAATCGATTCGTCCATCGCCCCTCGGCGCGGAAGACTTGCGGGCTCCCGTCGGCTTCGGAAGGCGGTTCGATGAAACGAATCAGCGGCGAGTCGAATTGTCCGCGAATCGGTGACCACGGCCGAATCGCTCCCCGGCGTCCGAACCCGCTCGACGCGTCGACCGGCGGGGCGCACAACCAAGCACATTCCGGTGCCGCGAAGCGGGCGATTGGTCAGCGGCCGCTCAAAATGGAGGGATACCAAGCGTTCCCGCCGCCCCGCCGGGCGACCCCGAATGCAATGGACGTCCGGCACGGCGGGAACCGGCGAATCGGCGGCACCATTCGAATACTCCCGACCCTCCGTCCCCTCCGATGGCGGGTCCGGCGGGTCCGCGCGCGCAACCCGCGAAGCCCGCGAATCGGTCGGCCCGCCGCGAATCCTATGATTCGGCCCGCCGAGGTCGGAACCGGAGGCTTCCCTTGCCTCCACGCTTCAAGCGGTCTCCGGAACGCCGCGGGCGGCAATCAACCGCCCGCGGCGCGGCGAATTGGACCCTTGGACGCGTCCCCTCCGAATGAAGCGCGTCCAAATTCCGATTCTTCAATCCTGGAGTGGGAGCGCGCGGATTGGCGCGAATCACCCCGCGCGACGGGAATCGGGTGAATCCATTGGCCGTGGTCCGCGAAATCCATCCGTGTCCGGACTCACCCCCGGCGGGCCATCCCCGGGATGGACAACTTGCCCCAAAACACCCTGAGGCCAACCAAGGCAGCTATGACCGCCAAGTACACGACCGGTTCCAACTGCCACCCCTTCCTCACCATGACGAAGTGCGCGCCACCCAGGATCGCCACGAGGTAGGTGAATTTGTGCAGCCGCTGCCACCGGGCCGCCCCCAAACGACGAACCGCCTTGTCGCCGGAGGTCCACATCAACGGGATCAGAACCAAGAAGGCGACCATGCCGATGGTGATGTAGGGACGTTTCACAATGTCCGTCCAGATCTCACCCCAGCGGAGCTGAATGTCGAGCACCAGCCATGTCAGAAGATGCGCCACCACATAAAAAAACGCGAGATGACCCAGCGGGCGCCGCAAGCGGATCAGGTTCACGCCCACCCAGCGGCGCAACGGAGTCACGGTCAGAACCGCGATCAGAATCCAAACCGCCCAAAGCCCGATCTGATGTTCGATCTTTTTCGCCGGGTCCGCGCCCAAGCCGCCGGTGATGCCCCTCCAGTAGATCCAAAGAATCGGAATGGCCCCCAAAGGGTACAGCGACCACTTCGGCACCCGGCGCACCGCGGCGTTCACGCGGTCCGCGAGGCTCACGGGAGGAACTCCCGACATTCCGCCGCGACCTTCGGACACGACGGGCAGCCGCGTTCGAACCTCCTGTCCGATTGCTCCCGGCGGGCCGCGCGGCCCGCCGGGAGCGGAATAGCGACCCGGCGCATCAGAATTCCCTGGTCAGATCCATGCCGGCGTAGAGGGACGCCACCTCGTCCCCGTAGCCGTTGAACATCAGCGTCGGATGGCGTCGCGCGAATACGCCGTCGCCGATCCGACGTTCGGACGCCTGGCTCCAGCGCGGGTGGTCGACCAAGGGATTCACGTTGGAGTAGAACCCATACTCGCGCGGATTCTGCATGTTCCAGGAGTTGGGCGGCCGCTTCGAGGTCAGTTCGACCTTCACCACGGACTTGATCGACTTGAAGCCGTACTTCCACGGCACCACCAAGCGGATCGGGGCCCCGTTCTGGTTGCGCAGTTCCTCCCCGTAGATGCCGACCGACATCAGCGTCAGCGGGTGCATCGCCTCGTCCATGCGCAGCGCCTCGCGGTACGGCCAATCCAGATAGCCGCGCGAGATGCCCTCCATCACGTCAGGCAATACCGCGGTCTCGAACGCCACATACTTGGCCGACGGTTGAACTCCCGCCATGTCCAGAAGCTGATTCAGCTCAAATCCCACCCACGGAATCACCATGGCCCAGGCCTCGACGCAGCGGAACCGGTAAATCCGCTCTTCGAGATCCACGCGCCGGAGGATGTCCTCCAACCCGTAGGTGCCGGGTCTGTCCACGAGGCCCGCGATCTCCACCGACCACGGCACGGTCACCATGTCCTGCGCGTTGCGCGGCGGATCATCCTTGCCGACGCCGAATTCATAGAAATTGCAGTAGGACGAGATGTCCTCGAGGGAAGTCGTCGCCAGCCCCGCCCCGTGGCTGGTCTTGGCGATGTCGCCAAGGGCGCGGGCCGAAGCCGGGCCGGCCATCACGCCGGCGGCGGCGCCAGCGATGATCTGGCGCCGATTGAGGAACGCCGCCTTCGGCGTTACATCGGAGTGCTTGAGTTCGGTCTTGAATGGCATCGGGCCTATCCTCCGTTACCTGTGCCGACGAACATAAAACCTCGGTCCTACGCTGACAAGGAGTTTCGCCGTTTTCGTGCAGCGTGCCGATTCCAGCCGCGGGCCATGCCACATCGCGAAGGCCGCCGCCCAACCAGGCGATGTCCTCCGCGCCCCGAAAGCCGAAGGAGACCCCATGAAAATTCCCGCCGCGACTTGCTCCGCCATCCTGGCTTCGCTCTCGATTTCGGCCTGCGGCGGCGGCGATGGCGGAACGGCTCCACCGGCCGGAGGGCCAAGCTACGAAACCCTCACCAGCACGGCTCCGCTCACGAGCCGCCTCGGCGGAGCCGCGCTGAGGTGGAACATGACGACGGGAGTCCGCGAAATCGTCACCACGCTGGGTACCGTTTTCCACGAAACCGGCAGGACATTCTCGACCGACGCGACATATTTTTTCACCGATCCCGACGGATTCGACGCATCCGGAACCCTGGAGGATGGCAACGGCTCGGTCGCGTCCACCGACGCGCTCACCGGCGGGCGCGACTACGCGGCCTCGTACACGCACACTTTCACGCACCAAGGCGAAGGGTACATGTCCGTGGGCGTCTCCGGAATCATCACCGAATCGGAAGATGTCCCGATGACGGGCCGTGCCATCTACAGGGGCGAAGCGATCGGCGGTTTCGGGGACGCGGGCGGCGTGAACTCATTCAATCGGGGAACCAGCGAGGTCACGGCGGACTTCGCGGCCGGTACGGTGGATGTGACCATGACCGGTTTCCGCACGGAGTCCGGGGCTTCGAACCGGGCCTCCCGGATCGACACCATCCAGGTGACCGGCATGACGATTCAGGAAAACCGCTTTTCCGGAGGCGACCTGCGGCTCACGCTGAACGGCGCGTCCGTGGACCCGGTCCCGAATCCCAGGCCGCACCAAGCCCAAGGCGTGTTCTACGGCCATGACGGCACGGCCCCGGACGAGGTCGGCGGCGCGGTGCTCCTGCGCGGCGACGGCTCCTTCCTGGCCGGTGGCTTCATCGCCGACTGAACGCCCCGCCGGGCCGGCGCCGTTGGATCGGAGGCGGCGCCGCCGAAATCATCCGATCGGCCGGAGGGCCGGCGCTACGCCGCCAGTTCCGCCGAATATCCGTCCGAAGCCGGCTCCCGGCCGCCCACGATCAAACCGTCCTTTCCGGCGGTCACCGGAATCGACTCTCCGTCGAGCACGTCCCCCGCGAGGATCATTTCGGCCAATCGATTCTGCAGCGCCCTTTGGATGACCCGCTTGAGGGGACGCGCGCCGAATACCGGATCGTAGCCCTCGCCGGCGAGCCAGGACGTGGCGGAATCGTCGACTTCGAGCGAAATGCCTCGCCCCGCCAGCCGCCCGCGGAGGAGGGAGAGCTGGATTTCCACGATTCCGTCCATGTCGGACCTCGACAGGCGGTCGAAGATGATCGTCTCGTCGAGGCGGTTCAGGAACTCAGGCCGGAAGTGACTCCGGACCGCCTCCATGACATCCCGCCGCGCCTCCGCGTCGTCGGCCCCCTCCGGCAGCCGCGACAGCGACTGCGAACCGAGGTTGGAGGTCAACACGATGAGCGTCTGCTTGAAATCCACCGTCCGGCCCTGTCCATCTGTCAGCACCCCGTCGTCGAGGACCTGCAGCAGCACGTTGAACACGTCCGGATGCGCCTTCTCGACCTCGTCGAACAGTACGACCTGATAGGGACGGCGCCGCACGGCCTCGGTCAGCGCCCCGCCCTCGTCGTATCCCACGTAGCCCGGCGGCGCCCCGATCAACCGGGCGACCGAGTGCTTTTCCATGAATTCCGACATGTCGACCCGCGCCATCGCGCCGTCGTCGTCGAAGAGGTATTCGGCCAGGGCCTTCGTCAGTTCCGTCTTGCCGACGCCCGTCGGCCCGAGGAAAAGGAAGGATCCCAATGGGCGGTTCTCGTCCTGCAGCCCCGCCCGGGCCCGCCTCACGGCGTTCGACACGGCCCGCACGGCCTCGTCCTGGCCGATCACCCGGCGACCGAGCTCCTCCTCCATCCTGAGAAGCTTCTCGCGTTCGCCCTCCAGCATTTTCGACGTCGGAATGCCGGTCCATCTCTCGACGACCTGCGCGATCTGTTCCGATCCCACGGCCTCCCCGACCATCAGGTCGCTGTCCGCCTGGTCGGCCTCGGCGATCCCGCGCTCGAGATCGGGAATCACGCCGTAGGACAGCTCGCCGGCCCTGCCGAGATCGCCGACGCGCTTCGCGGCCTCGAGTTCGACCCGCGCCGCGTCCAGCCGGGCCTTCAACCCGCGGGAGGACTCGAGCTTGTCCCGCTCGGACTGCCACTTCTCGGTCAGTTCGGCGGACTGCCCCTGCAGATCGGACAGTTCCTTTTCCAACTTGCCCAACCGATCCTTCGAAGCGGCGTCGTCCTCTTTCTTGAGGGCCTCCGCCTCGATCTGAAGCTGCAGGATGTGCCGGTCGAGTTGGTCCAATTCCTCCGGCTTGGAATCCACCTCCATGCGCAGGCGCGACGCCGCCTCGTCCATGAGGTCGATCGCCTTGTCCGGCAGGAAACGGTCCGTGATGTAACGGTTCGACAACTGCGACGCCGCGACCAGGGCGCCGTCCGATATCCGGACCCCGTGGTGCATCTCGTACTTTTCCTTGAGGCCCCGCAGGATGGACACGGTGTCCTCCACCGTGGGCTCGTCCACAAGCACGGGTTGGAACCGCCGGGCGAGGGCGGCGTCTTTTTCGACGTGCTTGCGGTACTCGTCCAGCGTCGTCGCTCCCACGCAGTGCAGTTCGCCGCGCGCCAGCGCGGGCTTGATGAGATTCGCCGCGTCCATCGCCCCGTCGGTCTTTCCCGCGCCGACCAGCGTGTGCATCTCGTCGATGAACAGGATGATCTCGCCCGCCGCCGCCTCGATTTCCTTGAGGATGGCCTTCAGCCGCTCCTCGAATTCCCCGCGGTATTTCGCGCCCGCGATCAACGCGCCCATGTCCAGGGCCATCAGCTTCTTGTCGCGGAGGGACTCCGGCACGTCGCCGTTCACGATCCGCAACGCCAATCCCTCGGCGATCGCGGTCTTTCCGACACCCGGATCCCCGATCAGCACCGGGTTGTTCTTCGTCCGCCGGCTCAACACCTGCATCGCGCGGCGGATTTCCTCGTCGCGTCCAATGATCGGATCGATCTTGCCCACTTCGGCCGCCTCGGTCAGGTCGCGCGCGTACTTCTTGAGCGCGTCGTAGCCATCCTCGGCGTTCTCGGTGTCGGCCGTCCGTCCCTTGCGGACGGAGTCGATGGCGGCCACGAGGTTCTTCGTGGTGACCGCCCCGGCCTCCAGCGCCGCGCTGGCGCCCGATTTCACCGAGGCCAGGGCGGCGAGAACGCGATCCTCCGGGATGAACGCGTCCCCCGCGTCCTTCGCCAACTTCCCGGCCTCGTCCAACACGCGGACCGCGACCGGGTCGAAGTAGACCCGCCCCGCGTCGCCCGTGACCTTCGGCGATTTGGCCAACGCGGCCTCCGCGGCCTCAGCCACCCGCGCCGGCGCTCCGCCCGCCCGCTTGATGAGATCCGCGGCGGATCCCCGCTCGTCGTCGAGCAGCGCCTTCAGCAGGTGTTCGGGCAGCACCCTTTGGTGGTTCTCCCGCACGGCGATGGTCTGGGCGGCCTGAAGGAAGCCGCGGGACCGTTCGGTGAATTTTTCCATGTTCATGACTTTTCCTCGCTCAAGCGCCCATTTCCGGCGCGCCCAGGAACAGGCGCGCGCCGCGTCGGGCCTCGATGCGGATGTGGTGTTCCGATTCCGGCATTCCAAGGGGCGGATGAAAAAAAATCGCGTCCGGGCGGCCGGCGTGGGCGGTTGTCCTTGCGCGGCGCGGGGAGGTCCGTCACAACGCCGCCGAAGGAGATCGCCATGACACGGCCCGATGACCGCCTGATCGTCGCCTTGGATGTGCCGGACGCCTTGTCGGGCGAACGACTCGCCGCGCGGATCGGCGACGCCGTCTCATTCTACAAGATAGGCTTGGGGATGCTCACGGGAGGCGGACTGGCGCTGGCCACGGAACTCATGGACAAGCACGGCAAGCGGGTGTTCCTCGACATGAAGCTCTTCGATATCTCCAACACCGTCGAGGCCGCGGTGCGCGGCCTGGTCCGATTCGGAATGGACCTCCTGACGGTGCACGGAGACCCGCACGTGGTGCGCGCCGCGATGGAGGGCGCATCCGGCTCGAACACGAAGATTCTCGCGGTGACCGTGCTCACATCGCTCGACCGCGGAGACCTCGACGAGGCCATGACGCGGGAGGGCGATCTGGCCGGGATCGCGGTGGAGCGGGCCGCCCGGGCCTTGGCGGCGGGCGCGGACGGGGTGATCTCCTCGCCCCGCGAGTCCGCCGCGATCCGCGCCCTGCCGGAAGCGGCGGGCAAATTGATCGTCACGCCCGGCGTGCGCCCCGAAGGGAGCGCCGCGGGCGACCAGAAGCGCGCGGCGACCCCGTCGGAAGCGTTGTCCGGCGGGGCCGACCACATCGTGGTGGGGCGCCCGATCAACGCCGCGGACGACCCGCGCGCCGCCGCCGAAGCCATACTCGCGGAAATCCGGAACCCGCCCGCTCCGACCCGGCGGTTCGGGTGATTCCGCGGCCCGTCAGTTCTCGTTGATGTCGGTGTCCCAGATTTTCGACTGGCCTTTTCGAACGCCGAAAATTCGGCGCGCCGCCAGCCACCCGGCCAACGACAGGAGGGTGAACATCAGGAGGGCCAGCGACGGAGACCCGACCGGAACCCCGGCGAGGAACACGAGTCCCGTCGCCGCCGCCCCGACCGCGAATCCGAAAAACACGTAACCCGGAGCGAACACCTCCAGTATCGCCAGCGCGATCGCCGCCGACATCCAGACCCACCATTCCTGCCAAATCACGGCTGTCCACCCCTCAACATGCCGAAGGCGTCCCGGAACGCGTCAATGGCCGCGGCGGGAACGATGACCATCTGCTTGCCTTCGCCTTGGCCCACGGCCATCAGCGCCTCGACCTGCTTGAGCGCGACTTGGTACCGCGCGGCCTCGATTCCGTTTTCGGCGATGGCCTTGGCAACGACCCCGGTCGCGTAGGCTTCCGCGTCCGCCTCGATGCGGCGGGCCTTCGCCGTCTGCTCGGCGGCGTAGAGTTCGGCGTCCGCGGCCAGTTCGACCGCCCTCCGCGCTCCTTCGGCCTTGGTCACCTCGGCGCGGCGCGCCCGCTCGGCGTTCAACTGCTGCAGCATCGCCTCTCGCGTCGCGTCGTCGAGATTCACGTCGAGGATCTCGGCCCGGGTCACTTCGATTCCCCAATCGTCGACCGCGCTTTCGACCTGATCCTTGATCCGCTCGATCAGCGACGAACGGTTGGACTGCACCTCGTCGAGTTCCATCCGGCCGATCTCCGAGCGCACGATGCCCGCGACCGTCGTCGCGATGGCGGCGTCCACGTCGCGTATCCGGTACACGGTCTTTTCCGGCTCGAGGATCCGGTAAAACACGCTCGTCTCGACCTCCACCAGAACATTGTCGGAGGTGATGGCGTCCTGTTGCGCGTTGGGCAGCTGACGCTCCAAAATCGAAATCCTGTGCGCCAAGCGGTCCAGGAACGGAACCGTGAAATTGATGCCGGGGCCAAGGACGGATCTCAGTCGTCCGAACCGCTCGATGACGAATTTCTCGGACTGCGGAACGATCCTCACCCCCAGAACGATGCAGATGAGGATGAACGCCGCCGACAGCAGAAACGTCACGTCCATCCATTGAAGGGTGAAATCCATGCCCCGACTCCCGGTTTTCCGAATCCGCGATCCGGCGACTCATAACACCCGCCCGCCCGGCCGCAAGGCGCGGCACCGGTCCGGTCCGGTGGTCCCGGGTCCGCTCCCGCCACGGGCCGGCCGGCCTGCGCGCGGTGAACGGCCCCACGGGCGGCGCCTCCCGGCGCGCGAATCCCGTTCGGCCAAAGAAATCCGTCCGAACGCCGCCGCGGCGGCGCCCGGGCGGAATGACCGCCGCCGCGCCGGCGATCCCGGCCGCCGGCGCGGCCGATTGCCCCGCGTGGAACCCGCGGGAACTTTCCCCGCCGCCCGACCCGCGATTATTCTGACGTCATGCCAGCCCTGTGCCGCGACTGCTTCCACACCTTCGGGTCCGGAACCCGCTGCCCCGCGTGCCGCGGCCCGCGCGTCGTCGCCCATCCCGAACTCTTCGACCTCACGGTCGCGCACATGGACTGCGACGCATTCTACGCCAGCGTCGAAAAGCGTGACGATCCGTCCCTGCGCGACAAGCCGGTCATCGTCGGCGGCGGACGGCGCGGCGTGGTTTCCACCGCCTGCTACATCGCCCGCGTCAAGGGCGTGAAATCGGCCATGCCGATGTTCAAGGCGGTGAAGCTCTGCCCCGAGGCCGTCATCGTCAAACCGAGAATGGAAAAATACGTCGAGGTTTCCAAACAGATCCGCGCCATGATGGACGAACTCACCCCGATCGTCGAACCGCTGTCGCTCGACGAGGCCTTCATGGACCTCGCGGGCACCCGGCGGCTGCACGGCGCGCCACCCGCCGTCATGGTGGCCCGTTTGACGGAGCGCATGTGGAACGAGTTGGGCATCACCGGCTCGATCGGCCTCTCCCATAACAAATTCCTCGCGAAGATCGCCTCCGACCTCGAAAAGCCCCGCGGATATTCGGTGATCGGCAAAGCCGAAACGGAGGACTTCCTCCGCGACAAGCCCGTCCGCCTGATATGGGGCGTGGGAAGGGTCAACGAGGCCGCCTTCGAACGGGCGGGAATCCACACGATGGGCGACATCCTGCGCTGGGATCCCCTCGTCCTGCGGGAGAGGTTCGGGCATTTCGGAGAACGCCTCTGGCATCTCGCCAAGGGCGACGACGCCCGCCGCGTCACCCCGAACGGTCCGGTCAAGTCTATCTCCAACGAAATCACCTTCGACTTTGACCTCTCCGATCCGGAGTTGATCGACGGCCACATCTGGCGCCTCAGTGAAAAAGTCGCGGACCGCGCGAAAGCCCAGGAGCGCGCGGGCCGCGTCGTGACACTCAAGCTCAAGCGGACGGACCACAGCCTGATCAACCGGAGGCGGTCGCTCCGCGATCCGACGCAAATGGCCGACAGCATCTACCGAGCCGCGCGGGCCCTCTTCGATCAGGCGTCCGACGGAGGATCCTACCGGCTTCTCGGAGTCGGCCTCGGGGACATCGGCCCCGCCGACCGGGCCGACGCGGCGCCGGACCTGCTCGACCCGGAGGCCGCCGCCCGCGTCGGCGCGGAACGCGCCGCCGACGCGATCCGGGCGCGGTTCGGGCGGAAGGCCATCGTGAAGGGAAGATCCCTGAGGTGATCATCCCGGAGCGGACGGCGGAACCGGCCGTCCGATCTCGGCCAGCCGCGCAACGACGCGGGACAACCTCCTCCGCACTCCGTCGAATCCGTCATGAGGCCTGATTTCCGCCTCGTCCATGTAGATCGCGCGCGCGATTTCCACCTGGACCGCGTGAACCCCGCGCGCCGGGCACCCATAGCGCCCGGTCGTGTAGCCGCCCGCGAACGGCCTGTTGCGCGCCACGCGGAATCCGGCCTCGGAGAAGGCGGCCTCCATCCGGTCGACGATATCCGCGGCCGCCGCCGCGCCGAATCGGTCGCCGAGAACGACGTCGGGTCGCGGGTCGCCGGCGCGGACGGATATGTCCAAGGCTTCGAGCGGCATCGAATGCAGATCGACCAGGATGGCGCGGCCGAACATCCGCTCGCTCTCCCCGACCAGGCGCGCCAGCGCGTCGTGATAGGGACGCCAGTGATCGCGCAGGCGCCGATTCGCCTCGTCCATGGAAATCTTGCCGCGCTGGATCGCGCGCCCCCCGGCCACCACGCGCGGCACCACTCCGAGCCCGGCGTCGACCCGCGGCGTCGTCCTTCCACCCCGGACGCCCGCCACCACCGCCGGGTCGAGTTCGTCGGCGGCCCGGTTCAGATCGATGTACGCCCTCGGCGTTTCCGCCGCCAGCAGCGGTATGCCGTGCCCGGGAGCGCCGGCGAACAGCCTGTCCACGAAGGCGTCCTCGGACGAACGCAGCGCGCGCGCGTCGAGCGCCGACCCGCGCGCGAACGCCTCGGGATAGGCGCGTCCGGAATGGGGCGCCGCGAATATCACGCAGGTGTCGCGCGCCGCCGGAGGCGTCAACCGGTAGGGATTCGCCGTCATCTCTCCTCCGATGCCGCGCGCCGCCCCGGAATGGCGGCGAATTTTGTTTGCGCCCGCCTTCCGGGCGGATTATACGGCCCGCGCCGGGGCGGCTTCGGGCCGCTCCCCGCCACGCGGGGAAAGTTCGGCGAGGGCGGTTAGCTCAGCGGTAGAGCACTACGTTGACATCGTAGGGGTCACTGGTTCGATCCCAGTACCGCCCACCATTGGATTTGACGGGGCGCGCGGATCGGCGCGTCCCGCGACGAAGGAGACGGGCCATGAAGGTCAGGAATTCGCTGCGGTCGCTGAAGGCCCGCCACCGGGACTGCCGAGTCGTGCGGCGCAAGGGGCGCGTCTACGTCATCAACAAGACCCAGCGCAGGTTCAAAGCCCGCCAAGGGTGATTTGGAGCCGCCAAGGCCCCGGGCGCGATCAGGATCCGTAGTCCCGGAGATCATCGATGACCTTGCCGTCGTTGGGCAGGCCGCCGGGAGCGACCACTTCGACGCGGCCCTTCAGTTTCAGGACATCGCCGACGCGTTTGCCGAAAGCCGCGGTGTCGACCCCTTCGCCCTCGACCATCACGGTCATCGCGTCGGCCTCGCCGTCCCGCGTGACGACGACGCGCGCCTTGGCCACGCCGGGTTGCCCCGCCACGAGATCCGCGACCTGTTCGGGGCGCACGAACATGCCCTTGATCTTGGTGGTCTGGTCGGCGCGTCCCATCCATCCCCCGATCCGCATGTTGGTTCGTCCGCAGGGCGAGGCGCCCGGCAGCACCGTGGAGAGATCGCCGGTGGCGAAACGAATCAGCGGGTAGTCCGGATTCAGCGTGGTCACCACCACCTCGCCGACCTCGCCATCGGGAACCGGGACGCCCGTGCCGGGACGCACGATCTCCACCAGCACGCCGTCGTCGACGATCATGCCCTCCCGCGCGTCGCTCTCGTAGGCGACGACACCCAGATCCGCGGTGGCGTAGCACTGAAGGCATTCGATGCCGCGGTCGTCGTACCACTGCCGAAGCGACGGAAACAACGCCCCGCCGCTCACGGCGGCCTTCCTGAACCCCAGTTCGACCCCCATCTCGTCGGCCTTCTCGATGATCACCTTCAGGTAGTCGGGCGTTCCCCCGTAGGCCGTGCATCCGATGTCGTGGGCGGCGCGGACCTGCAATTCGGTTTGGCCCGTGCCCGCGGGCACCACCGCCGCGCCCACGGCCCGCGCCCCGGATTCGAGGATCATGCCGGCCGGCGTGAGATGGTAGCTGAAGCAATTCTGCACGATATCGCCCGGCCCGACGCCCAGCGCCGTCAGGAAACGCCCCGCGCGCCACCAATCCACGGAGGCGAGTCCCGGCTCGTAAATCGGTCCGGGCGATTGGAACACGTGATCGAAGGTCGACGCCGGGGAGGCCAAGCCGCCGAAGGGCGGAGCCTTCCGCTGCGCCTCGACCAGATCGGCCTTCCTCAGAACCGGCAATTCGGCGAGCGCGCCGATGGAGGTGACGGCGTCGGAGTCCACCCCCGCCAGTCCACCAAGCACCTGAGCCCTGCGGACCTGCGCGGGCAAATCCCGGGCGACCGCGCGCCTCCGCTCCTCGTCCGGCTGAAATTCCACGGCGTCCATGTCGTTCCTCCGTTGTCACGAACCGTTCGCTCCGCCCGCGGGCGACCTCCCCCCATTACGGGAACAGGCTCCGCCGCGCAATCGCCCCGGATTTCCCGCGGTTCCGGACCCGCCCCGCGCCGGCCCGCCGGCGGAACACGGGGTCAGCTAAGCCAACGCTTTCGGCGGCGGTAGGACCGGACGTCACGGTAGGACTTCCTGCCCTCCTCGGACATGCCGAGATAGAATTCCTTCACGTCGGGATTCTCGCGCAATCCCTCCGCGGGGCCGTCCATCACCACGCGCCCCGATTCCAGGATGTATCCATGGTGCGCGTATTTCAGGGCCACGTTGGTGTTCTGCTCGGCGAGGAGGAAACTGACGCCCTCCTGCTCGTTCAGATCCTTCACGATGTCGAAAATCTCCTCCACCAATTGCGGGGCGAGGCCCATCGACGGCTCGTCGAGCAGCACGGTCTCCGGCCTGCTCATCAGCGCCCGGCCGATGGCGCACATCTGCTGCTCTCCGCCCGATGTGTAGCCCGCCTGGCTTCTCCGCCGATCCTTGAGGCGCGGAAAATAGGCGTAGACCATTTCAAGATCGTCGTGGACGGCCTTCGATCCGGAACGAGTGTAGGCTCCGGTCAACAGGTTCTCCTCCACGGTCAGGTGCTCGAAGCAATGGCGGCCCTCCATCACCTGGATCACGCCCTTCCTGACCAGCGCCGCCGGATTCAGGTCGGCGACCCTCTCCCCGCGGTACAGGATGGATCCCTTCGTCACCTCCCCGCGTTCCGAATGCAGCAGGTTCGAGACCGCCTTCAGCGTCGTGGTCTTGCCGGCGCCGTTGCCGCCCAGCAGGGCGGTGATCCCGCCCTCCCTCACGGAAAGCGACACGCCCTTCAGCACGAGAATCACGTGATTGTAGATCACCTCGATGTTGTTGACCTCCAGAAGGAGGCCGTCCGCGCCCGCCCGTTCCCCGGCGCTTCCGTCGCTTTGAGCCATGTCTCTCCCTTTCGGCGCGGGTCCGCGGCGGATCCCGTTCGGAGAGGTGGCCCGGCCCGGGGGCCGGGCCACTCCCTCAGTTGCAGCGCTTCGAGATGTTGTTTTCCCGCGCGAACGCCGAGGCGTCGGCCTCGATCAGCGGCTGGATCACCCCGCTCTCGGACTTGATGTAGTCGGTCACGAGGGACCAGCTGCCCGAGGACGCGTTCCACTGCTGAACCGCGGCCCTTCCGGATCCGCCGTGATTTTCACAGGAAACCGAAAAGGGAGGCGCGAAGCCGGGCAGCCCCAGGGACGCCATGAGCCTGTCGGTGATCTCCAGCGCCTCCATCCCGTCGCGCATCTGCGCCGCGGTGATGTCAGACACGCCGTGGATTTCCTGGGCTTTTTTCGCGGCCTCGGCCGCGAGCATCGCGGCGTAGAGGCCGCGGTTGTAGAGAACCTTGCCGTGCTGGTCGCCCGCTCCGGCCGAAAGTCCCTTCGAATAGACGTATCTCTCCAGATCCTCGTAGATCGGAAAGTCGCGTCCCGGGGCGGTCAGGGCGAGCGCCTTGTAGCCGGTCGCCTTGCCGCCCACCGGTTCCACGTCGTTCTCGGAACCCGACCACCAGATGCCGATGAAATTCTCCATCGGATACCGGATGTTGGCGGCTTCCTGAATGGCGACCTGATTCATCACTCCCCAGCCCCACATCAGCACGTAGTCGGGGCGCTCGCGGCGGATCTGCAGCCACTGGGACTTCTGCTCCTGCCCCGGATGATCGACCGGCAGCAGGGTCAATTCGAACCCGTATTTGCCGGACAGCTCCTCCAGGGTCCGGATCGGCTCCTTTCCGTACGCGGAGTTGTGGTACACCAACGCGATCTTCTTGCCGCCGATGTTTCCCCCGTTCAGGTCGAGGATGTGCTTCACCGCGATCGAGGCGCCGTCCCAATAGTTGGCCGGATAGTTGAACACCCACTCGAAGGTGGTGCCGTCGGCGGCCGAGGTCCGTCCGTAGCCCATGGAGTGGATCGGGATGCCGTCGGCCGAGGCCTTGGGAATCAATTGGTAGGTGATCCCCGTGGAGAGCGGCTGGTAGACCAGGGCGTTCTGGCCCTTGGTGGCTTCGTAGCACTCCACGCCCTTCTCGGTGTTGTAGCCCGTCTCGCAGGGCAGGACGCGGGCGCGGATCCCGCCGATGCCGCCGTCGCGCTCGTTCAGCAGCGTGAAGTAGTCCGCGTACCCGTCGGCCACGGGAATGCCGTTCGGCGCGTAGGGGCCGGTGCGGTAATCGAGCGACGGAAACACGAGGTCCGCCGCCGCGGGTCCGGCCGCGAACGCCGCGGCCACCGCCAGAGCGGTCAGTTGGGTCTTCATCGGTAATTCCTCCTTCGATTTGTCCGATGATGGTGCGGCCCGTCCCTCAGTAGGGGAAGGGCCATGTTCTGAGCTTCTCCTTGGTCAGGCGCCAAAGCTGGGCCAGACCGTGCGGCTCGAAAATCAGGAAGGCGCAGATCAAGGCGCCGACGATCATGAATTCGATGTGCGCCGCGAGATCGGTGGGCCATCCCAGCGTCCCGGTCAGCACGTTCTTGAGAAAAACCGGCAGCAACACGAGGAACGCCGCCCCGGCGAAACTGCCGAGGATCGATCCGAGGCCGCCGATTATGATCATGAACAGCACGAGGAACGACTTCTGGATGCCGAACACCTCGCCCACCTCGACTGCGCCGAGGTAGACCGCGAAGAACAGCGCCCCGGAGATGCCGACGAAGAAGGACGAGACCGCGAAGGCCGTCAATTTCGCGCCCAGCGGATTCACCCCGATGATCTCGGCCGCGATGTCCATGTCACGGATCGCCATCCACTTCCGGCCAAGCGAGCCCCGGGTCATGTTCCGGGCAAGCCACGCGCAGATCACCACGAAGACGAGGCAGAACAGGTAGGTGGCCCAGGCCGAGGTCGTCGGCCCCGTCACCTCCACTCCGAACACCGTCCTTGTCGGCGCGTTTATCTGGCCCGACGCGGAGTAATTGTAGAACCATCCGACCCGGTTGAAGAGCCACACGAGGAAGAACTGCGCCGCCAAGGTCGCCACGGCGAGATAGAATCCCTTGATGCGCAGGGACGGCAGGCCGAACAGCACCCCGACGGCGGCGGTGATCCCGCCCGCCAGAATGACGTGGAAGACGATGTTGACGTCCGGAAAGCCCGTCATCAGCTTGTAGCAGGCGTAAGCCCCGACCGCCATGAATCCGCCCGTGCCGAGCGACACCTGCCCGCAGTATCCGGTCAGGATGTTGAGGCCCAGGGTCGCGATGGCGTAGATCAGGAACGGCAGCAGGACGGCGTTGGCCCAGTAATCGTTGATGACGAACGGCACGACGAGGAACGCGACCGCGAGCGTCGCGAAATACGCCCAACGGTCGAACCTGATCGGGAAGGTCCGGCCGTCCTCCCGGTAGTTCGTCTTGAAGTCGCCGGCCTCGCGGTAGATCATGGCAGCTTCTCCTGGTTGTTCGCCGCGGCTCGCGTCATGTCATACCCTTTCGATTATCTTCTCGCCGAACAGCCCCTGCGGACGGAAGACGAGGAACACCAGGGCCAGCACGAACGCGAACCAGTTCTCCGTCGCGCCGCCCAGCGCCGGCCCCGCGAGGAATTCGAACAGTTTCTCCCCCACGCCGATGATCAACCCGCCAACGATCGCGCCGGGTATCGACGTGAATCCCCCCAGCATCAGGACCGGGAGGGCCTTCAGCGCGATCAGCGACAGCGAGAATTGGACGCCGGATTTGGCCCCCCACATGACGCCGGCGACCAGCGCCACGAAGCCCGCGATGGACCACACCAGCACCCAGATCGAGTTTAGGGAAATTCCGACCGACAGCGCCGCCTGATGGTCGTCCGCCACCGCGCGCAGGGCCCGGCCCTGCTTGGTGTATTGCGAGAACAGCACCAAAACCGTGACAAGGACCGCGGCGATGACCGTCGCAACGATGTCGAGGTTGTCGATGAAGAACCCGTAGCCGAAGGCGTTGAACGTGGTTTCGTCGATCCATCCGTTGATGCCCTGCGGCAGGCCCACGTCCAATTTCTTGATATCGGCGCCCCACATGAGGTCGCCGAATCCCTCCAGGAAATACGCCAGGCCGATCGTCGCCATGAAGAGGATGATCGGCTCCTGGTTGACGAGGTGCTTCAGGATCAGTTCGTTCACGGCCCAGGCGAACGCCACCATGATCGCCATCGTGAACAGGATCGCGAGGACCGCCGGGAGATGCCAGCCGAAGTGGTGCGCCTCCGTGCCCAGCACCGCGTTGATCAAATGGGCGAACGGCACCTGCCCGTCCATAAGTCCAACCAGCGTCAGCGCGGCGAACAGGGCCATCACGCCCTGAGCGTAGTTGAAGATGCCCGAGGCCTTGAAGATCAGCACGAACCCGAGGGCGACCAGCGAGTACATCACTCCGGCCATGAAGCCGTTCAGGGCGACCTCGACCGCGAACAGGAATTGTTCAAACACGCGCTCCTCCTTCGGCTGGGCCGCGGACCGGGCCGCCGCGGCGCGGAAGGCCTCCGCGGCCGGTCGGGGACGGGGCGGCGCGCGGGTCAGTCATGTCCGACTCCGAGATAGGCGTCGATGACATCCTGATTGTTCCGGACCTCGTCGGGCGTCCCATCGCCGATCTTGCGCCCATAATCCATCACCACGACCCTGTCGGACAGGTCCATGACCACGCCCATGTCATGCTCGATCAGGGCGATCGTGGTGCCGAACTCATCGTTCACGTCGAGGATGAAGCGGCTCATGTCCTCCTTCTCCTCCACGTTCATTCCGGCCATGGGTTCGTCCAATAGCAGAAGTTCGGGCTCGGCGGCCAGCGCCCGGGCCAGTTCGACCCGCTTCTTCAGGCCGTAGGGCAGCCGTCCCACCGGAACCTTCCGGATGTGCTGGATGTTGAGGAAATCGATGATCTCCTCGACCTTCCCGCGGTTTTCGATTTCCTCCCTCTCGGCGGACCCGATCCAAAGGGCTTGCGCCGCCATCGACGACTTCATGCGCGTCAGCCGCCCGGTCATGACATTGTCCAGGACCGTCATCCCGTGAAAAAGCGCGATGTTCTGGAAAGTCCGCGCGATGCCCTGCCGCGCCACCTGGTAGGGTTTCATGGGCGCGCGCTCCCGGCCCCGGAAGATCACAACGCCCTCCTGCGGGTGATAGAAGCCCGATATCACGTTCAACAGGGACGACTTTCCGGCTCCATTCGGCCCGATGATCGCCCGGATCTCGCCTTCGCGGATGTCGAAGGAGATATCCCTGATCGCCACCACGCCGCCGAACCGCAGAACAATGTTCCGCATCTCCATCAGCGGGACTACGGCCTCCGTGCCGTCCTCCGCGGCGTATTCCCCGGTTTTGTCGTCGAGCATTTCCATCCAGCCTCACTCAGCCGCCATCGCCGCCGCCGCAACCGTTCCGATGGGCGCCACCTCGGCGTCCCGGATCACCAGCGTGGCGGCGATCCTGCCCTTGCGCCCGTCCTCGTAGGTCACCTCGGTCTCGGTGCGAACCTCGTCGGCGCCATCGTAGAGCGCGGAGACGAGGTCGTCGAATTTCTCCCCGATGACCTTGCGCCGAACTTTCTGGGTGCGGGTCAGTTCGCCGTCGTCGGCGTCGAGCTGCTTGTGCAGCACGAGGAACCGGTGGATCTGGCATCCCGACAACATCTCGTCCGCCGCGACCGACCTGTTCACCTCGTCGACATGCTCCTTGACCATGTCGAGCACCTTCGGGTGCTGCGACAATTCCTGGTAGGAGCCGTAGGCGATGTTGTTGCGCTCCGCCCAACTGCCCACGGCGGCCAGATCGATGTTCAGGAAGGCCACGCACCTGTCCCGGCCCGCTCCGAACACCACCGCCTCCAGGATGTTGGGATAGAATTTGAGCTTGTTCTCGACGTATTTCGGCGCGAACATTCCGCCGGTCGAAAGTTTGCCAACGTCCTTGGCGCGGTCGATGATCCTGAGATGGCCGGTGGCCTCCTCGATGAATCCGGCGTCGCCCGTTGCGACCCACCCGTCCGGATCCTTGGTCGACGCCGTGCTTTCGGGGTTCCTGTAGTACTCGCGGAACGTGCCCGGGGAGCGGTAGTGAACCTCGCCGTCTTCGCCGACCTTGATCTCCACGCCGGGCGACGGGACGCCCACGGTGTCGGACCGCACCTCCCGGTCGGGCTGCTGGGTGATGAACACCGACGCCTCGGTCTGGCCGTAGAGCTGCTTGAGATTGATTCCGAGCGAGCGGTAGAATTCGAAAATTTCCGGCCCGATCGCCTCGCCGGCGGTGTATCCCACGCGCACGTTGGACATGCCGAGCGCGTTCTTCAACGGCCCGTATACCAGGAATTCCCCGAGCGCGTATTTGAGGCGGTCCGCCAACCCCACCCGCCCGCCGTCGAGAATCCGCCCGCCGACCCGGCGCGCGTGCTCCATGAAATGGCCGAACATCCACCGCTTCGCCGCTCCGGCGTCCTCCATGCGGATCATCACGTTCGTCAGCTGCCCCTCGAACATCCGCGGCGGCGCGAAATAGTAGGTGGGCCCGATCTCGCGCAGATCGGAGGACATGGTGTCGTGGCTTTCGGGACAATTCACGCAAAACCCCGTCCAGTGCGCCTGCCCGATGGAGAAAATGAAGTCGCCCACCCAGGCCATCGGAAGGTAGGCCAGCACCTCGTCGGACGGCTTCAGCCCGTCGAACGCCGACGAAACCCTTGAGGATTCGATGATGTTCCCGTTGGTGAGGACGACGCCCTTGGGGAATCCCGTGGTGCCCGACGTGTAGAGCATGATGCAGGTGTCGTCCCGGCCGAGCGCCTCCCTGCGCCTGACCATCTCGCCTCCGAGCCTTTCCCTCGCCGCCCTCCCGCTTTCGATGATTCCGCCGAAGGACGAAATGGAGGAGTGGTCGTATCCGCGCAGGCCCCGGGCGTCGAGGTAGATCACATGTTTCAGCTGGGCCAAACGGTCCCGCACCTCGATCACCTTGTCCACCTGCTCCTGATCGTTGGCGATCACGTATTTGGCGCCGCAATGCTCCAGCACGTAGGCCGCCTCCTCGGCGACCGCTTCCTGGTAGAGCGGCACGGGAACGGCTCCCGTCGATTGGATGGCGATCATGGACATGTACAGCTGAGGGCGGTTGGGGCCGAGGATCGCTACGTGGTCGCCCGGCGCGACCCCCAATTCGATCAGGCCGACGGCGAGATCGTCGACGAGCGACTTGGCCTCGTCCCAAGTCCAAGTCCGCCAGATGCCGAATTCCTTCTCCCGGAACGCCGCCTTGCCTCCCATTTCCCGGGCGTTCCGCGCCAACAGGGCCGGAAGCGAATCGAGAGTGCCCGTCGATAACGCTTCAACCACCGTTGGATCCTCCTTGCCGCCTCCGGGCGGGAAATCGCCCGTTCAAACGATCCGGGCTCACGCACGTATCCCACCGGCGGGGCCGACAGTCAAACCGATTGTGGGGAGGAAGTATTCGAAGCCCGCGCCCGGAATCGGCCTGGGCCCGCCGAACGCCGCCGCGGGGCGCCCGAGCGGTCCCCGCCGGGCCGCGGGACCGCGCCTACTCCCACCTCCCTTCGAACCCCTCCGGCACCAGGATGGCGTCGCGGTTCAAATCTTCTATCCGCGTTTTGCCGCAAAGCGCCATGGAGACGTCGAGTTCGCGTTGGATCAAATTCAACGCCTTCGTAACGCCCGCCTCGCCCATCGCGCCGAGTCCGTAGATGTAGCCGCGTCCAATCATCGCCCCGTCCGCGCCCATCGCCAGCGACTTGAGCACATCCTGACCGGATCGGATGCCGCCATCGATGTGGAGTTCCACCGCGTCCCCGACCGCCCGGCGGATGGCGGGGAGCGCGCGGATGGAGGACAGGGCCCCGTCGAGCTGGCGCCCCCCGTGATTCGAAACGACCAGCGCGTCCACGCCGACCTCCGCGGCCCTGCTGGCGTCCTCGGGATCGAGAATTCCCTTGAGGATCATCTTGCCGCCCCATTCCTCCTTGATCTCCCCGACCCTGTTCCAATCGAGGCGCGGGTCGAAGCTGTTCGTGGCCCAGGCGGTCAGGGATCCCGTATCGGTCACCCCGTCGATGTGCCCCACGATATTGCCGAAGGTCCGGCGCCGGGTCGCCGCCATGCCGGCCATCCAGCGCCACTTGGTCATGAGGTTGGCGATGTTCCGAAGCGTCGGGCGGAACGGAACGTTCAGTCCGTTCTTGATGTCCTTGTGACGTTGGCCAAGGATTTGCAGGTCGAGCGTCAGCACCAGGACCGAACAGCCCGCGTCCCTGACGCGCCGGAGCAGGCGGCTCGTGAATTCGCGGTCCCGCATCACGTAGAGTTGGAACCAGAACGGTTTGGTGGTGTGCTCGGCCACATCCTCGACCGAGCAGACCGACATGGTCGACAGCGTGTAGGGGACGCCGAATTTCTCCGCCGCGCGCGCCGCCTTGATCTCCCCGTCGGCGTTCTGCATCCCCGTGAGGCCGACCGAAGACAGCCCGACGGGCATGGCGACCTTTTCGCCAACCATCGCGCCCGCGGTGGAGCGGTTCTCCATGTCGACCGCCACACGCTGGCGCAGCCGGATCCGCGCGAAATCCGACGTGTTTTCCCGGAAGGTCTGCTCCGTCCACGATCCGCTTTCGGTGTAGTCGTAAAACATGCGCGGGACGCGCGCCTCGTAGAGAACGCGAAGGTCTTCGAGATTCGTGATCGTGGGCATCGTGTTCCTCCGCGGCCTCCAAAGCCTCATCAGTGTAGCACGGAATCGGGGCGGGCGCAAGCCAATTCGCCTTCCCTAGCCGTTCCCGGGGAATTCCCCGGGGCGGCCGGGAACCGGACACTCCGGGGTGGATTCGGACCCCCGCGCTTCAAGACCTCCCGGTCTCCGCGCCGAACCAATCGCGGCGGGCGCCAGCATCGCTCCGCCCCGCTCCCCGCCGATAGATCCGCGGCGCTCCCCGCGGCGATTCCACCGGCGTTCCCGCTGGAACGGGGCCGTCGCCCCGGAATCGTGGACGGAGGACCCGGCGGGGCCGCGCGCGACGACCATGACTCACGCCCGGTGCGCGCCCTCGGCCAAAGCCGCCACGAAGGAAAGCACCTCGTCCGTCGACTTGCCCTCGGCGATCTCGCTCACGATGGCCGACCCGACGACGGCTCCATCGGCCACGGCCGCGATTTCCTCCGCCGCCTCCGGCGTGCGTATCCCGAATCCCACGACCACCGGCAGGTCGGTCGCCGCCTTGATCCGGGCCACTTCCGGAGCGACATCCCCCGCCCGCGCGGCCCCGGCCCCGGTGATTCCGGTGATCGAGACGTAGTAAACGAATCCGGAGGTGTTGCTGAGCACCGCCGGAAGCCGCTTGCCGTCCGTGGTCGGAGTCGCCAGCCGTATGAAATCAAGCCCGGCGGCGCGCGCGGGGACGCAGAGTTCGTCATCCTCCTCCGGAGGCAGGTCGACCACGATCAACCCGTCGATCCCGGACTCCAGGGCGTCGTCCAGAAACCGCGCCACCCCGCGCGAATAAATTGGATTGTAGTAACCCATCAGCACGATCGGCGTCGTGGAGTCTCTTTCCCGGAAGCTTCGCGCCATCCGCAGCGTCATCTCCAAGGTTTGCCCGGCCTCCAGCGCCCGCTGGCCGGCGAGCTGAATGGTCGGACCATCGGCCATCGGATCTGTGAACGGCATCCCCAGTTCGACCAAGTCGACGCCCGCTCCCGGCAATCCCTTCATCAACGTCAGCGACGCCTCGTAGTCGGGGTCGCCAGCCATCACGTAGGCCACGAAAGCCTTGCGCCCGTCCTTCGAAAGCCGCGCGAAGGTGTCGTCGATGCGGTTCATCCGCGCCTCCGGTTAAACATGGGCTCCTCCTGCCCCAGCGCCCCGGCGTTTGCAACGCTCCACGCGGACCGGCGGGCCGGGAGGGTGGTTCGGCGCTTGCCGCGCGCGTCGTCCGACCGTGTTTCCTGGCCCGCGATCGGGCGGCATATTCCAACCCCCGGCGGGCGTGGCCACCCGCGCGGACACCGTACCCTCGGACTGGCGGCCGCGCGGCGAAACCGTCCACACCGCGGCGGCCGGGCGGGACTTGCCACCGCGCGCCCGAGGGCATAGGCGGACCCGCGTTCCTCCGAAGGAAAGGACCATGGGCTTCAAAACAGGCATCGTCGGGCTGCCCAACGTGGGCAAGTCGACGCTCTTCAACGCCCTGACCAAGACCGCCGCGGCGCAGGCGGCGAATTTTCCGTTCTGCACGATCGAGCCCAATGTGGGCGAGGTCGCCGTACCGGACCTCCGTCTCGACAAATTGGCGGAGGTCGCCGCCTCCCGGCGGATCATTCCGACGCGAATGACCTTCGTCGACATCGCCGGCCTCGTGAAGGGCGCGTCGAAGGGCGAGGGCCTCGGCAACCAGTTCCTCGCCAACATCCGCGAGTGCGACGCCATCGCCCACGTCCTGCGCTGCTTCGAGGACGGCGAGGTGACGCATGTGGACGGGCGCGTGGACCCGATCTCGGACGCGGAGACCATCGAGACCGAATTGATGCTCGCAGACATCGAATCGGCGGAGAAGCGCCTTCAAAACCTCCAGCGGAAGATCAAGGGGGGCGACAAGGAGGCGGTTCAACAGGAACGTCTCCTGAAGGCCGCCCTCGCCGCGTTGGAGCGGGGCGAGGCCGCCCGGACCGTCGACGTGGCGGAAGACGATCTGAAGGCTTGGCGCATGCTCCAATTGCTGACGTCGAAGCCGATCCTCTATGTTTGCAACGTGGACGAGGACAGCGCGGCGAAGGGCAACGCCCACTCGGACCGAGTGGCGAAAATGGCCTCGGCGCGGGGGGCGGCGTCGGTGGTGATCTCGGCGGCCATCGAAGAGGAGATCGCGCAGCTTCCGGCGGACGAAGCGGGCATGTTCCTGGAAGGGATGGGCCTCGACTCGCCCGGCCTCGACAGGCTGGTCCGCGCCGGCTACTCGCTCCTCGGCCTTCTCACATACTTCACCGCCGGACCGAAGGAGGCGCGCGCCTGGACCATCCCCGAAGGCACGCCCGCGCCGCGGGCGGCGGGAGTCATCCATGGGGATTTCGAAAAGGGGTTCATCCGAGCCGAGACCATCTCCTATGAGGATTTCGTCTCCCTGGGCGGCGAGCAGGCCGCGAAGGACGCGGGCAAATTGCGCGTCGAGGGCAAGTCCTACGTGGTGAAGGACGGCGATGTCGTCCACTTCCTGTTCAACACTTGACTGGAAGGCTCCACCTGGTGGGACGTCCGCCACCGCGGGTCGCGGCTTCCACCATCTCGACCGCCGCCGCGCGTTAAACGAGATTGGCCCGCCGCGGGCGGGGTCTCCGCCGGGTTCGCGGAGCTCCCCGGCCCCGTCCGCCGTTTCCCCACTTGGGTGGCCTCTCCATGGGGCGGATCGCCACACGACTCCGCCGACCGCCGGGCCGCCGCTACGGCGCGGTCGAATCGATCGCCCGATCACCCGCCGCTCCGCGCCGCGCCGGAAACGAATCACCCCGCATCCCGCGGGACCGAGCGAAAGGTCCCTGGACGCGATGGAATTCGTGTTGTCATCCGCACCCGGACTCCTGTATCCCACTCCTCGGAGACGTGGCCGAGTGGTCGAAGGCGCTCCCCTGCTAAGGGAGTAGGCGGGAAACCGTCTCGAGGGTTCGAATCCCTTCGTCTCCGCCAGAAATCCCAATTCCGGTCGATGCCGGACGGCTCCTCGGCCGCGCCGGTTCCGGCGTTCACCGGGGCTTGGCCGCCGCCGAACGCGTCGGTCGGCGCGCGTCCGGGAAGGCGCGGGATCTCCCGCCGGCCCGCGGGGCCGGCCGATTCGAAATTTATTTCATCCGGGGTCTTGTCAGGCGGGGGGCGGGCTCCCATTTGATGAACATAAATCGAACGGGAGAGACCGATGTCAGTGGAAAGAATCGACGACTTGCTTCACGGCAACGTCGTGTTCGACACGAGCGAGCCGCTGGACCGCACGATGTGGCGTGTCGTGAACAGCCGCCCGTTTCAGCGGATGCGGAGGATCGATCAACTCGGGTTTTCCCGCTTGGTTTTCGCCGGCGCCTCCCATAGCCGCCGCGACCACAGCATCGGGGTGTTCCATACCGCGCGGGACATGATGGACGCCATCCCGGGCGACGCCAAAGAAGGGAGGTGGGACGACGCGGCTCAGACCGCCCTCGCCGCCGCCTTGGTGCACGATGTCGGCCACGGCCCGTTCAGCCACGCATTCGAGGCCGTCGGCAGGGAGCTCGGCCTCACGCTGGCGGACCACGAAGCGATGAGTGATCTGGTGATCCGGCGGAGCGAGATCGCCGATATTCTGGACGGCCTTCGCCCGGGCTTCGCGGAGGAAGTCGCAAAGCTGATCAGGGGAGATGGAGGGCCGACGATTCATGGATCCGTCGTCTCCAGTCAGGTCGACGCCGACCGCCTGGACTATCTTCATCGCGACTCATTCATGACCGGAAGCATAGGTTTCTCGGTCGACTACGGCCGGCTTCGCGCCAATCTGGATGTCGGCCTTGTGCCGGTCGGAGTCGCGGAACAGGGTGTCGAACTCACGCCAACGCTCGTGATCGGCCACGAGGCTCTTCCCGCGGCGGAATCATACATCCTCGGACTATTCAACATGTACAAGGTCGTCTACTTCCACAGAACGACGCGGGGCATCGAAAAGCTGTTCACGGAACTGATGGTCCGCGTGGTCCGACTCGTCCGGGATGGAAGCAGGGACAAGGTGGGCCTGCCCGACAATCATCCGCTGATTCGTTTCGCCGAATCGCCCGGCACCCTCGAGACCGCCCTGAATTTGGACGACACCGTCGTCTGGGGAGCCCTTTCACAACTGCGCGAGTCCAGGGATCCGCTCGTCCGCTCCTTCGCGGCGCGCATCCAGGACAGGTCGCTCTTCAAGTGCGTGGACATCCGGGCGATGGTCCAACACGGGATCGACCCCGAAAACCACGGTCATCCGGATCAGGTTGAGATGATAGATGAATGTTGCGATCGGATCGTCAAGGAGTTACAGGAGTCGAAAGAACGGAAGCGGGGGATCTACGGCGTCCCGGTCGTCCTGACCGACGAGGCCCAAAGATCCCCCTACAAGACGAGCAAAGGACCGTATGAACTGATGGAGCGAATCAACGTGCGCACCCCCGGAGGGAACATCCTCGACCTGAAGAGCTGCTCCGACGTAGTGGCCGGCCTCCGGCAGTTCAAGTTGACCCGGGCCTACGACCGGAACCTCCCGGAGTTGGAGGCGAGGATTCACGCATTCATCAACAGGGAGATCGAGACATGTCGTCGATTCTGAGAAACACCGAACTCGCCGTGGCCATCGTCCGGGACGCCGGGGGGGAAATCGTCGGGGGGCACCGGATGCAGGCCGCCGCCTACCTTCTCGAGGCCGCGGGCCTCGGCGACGGATTCCACTTCCATTACACGAACACCTGCCCTTACTGCGAGCCCCTCGACGATCTCGCTCACCGCGCTCTCCTCAGGAAAGAACTGAGCGTGGAGAAGTGCGTGGCGGACTGGGGAGGCACCTACTGGATCTACCGGGTCGATGGCCTACCCGGCGACGACGTTCCCCCCGCGCGGGTCGAACTCGCAACATTGGCGGCCAAATCCGACGCCATCGCCTTGGCGGTCGC
Organism: Hasllibacter sp.; assembly: GCA_028281405.1. Lineage (GTDB taxonomy): Bacteria > Pseudomonadota > Alphaproteobacteria > Rhodobacterales > Rhodobacteraceae > JANQKA01. The sequence goes on from JANQKA010000100.1 coordinate 28,407, forward strand.
CTCGTCGGCGATTTTCGTCAAATTGAACGACACATACGACGACACTTGGGCGGAAATGCTGAACCGGAGACCTCACATGCTCGAAGGCGAGCGGATGGAAAACGCCAAGGGTTTGCTGAGAAAACTCGCGCGGCTCCCGGTTCCGGTTCCGCTCCCAGACCTGCTCGGGGAACGGGACGCGGGGTCCGATGTTCAGGTTCTCAACGAAAGCGGAGAAAACACCCTGGCCCTGGCCTCGTAGGAGCATCCGGCGCGGCGAAAAGTTTCTGAAGTCGGGACGCGCGGGCGCGGTAACCTCGGCATGAGCAATTCCTCCCGCATACCCCATGGCGAAGCGGGTGAATTGTGTCCACTTCCACGACACATTCACTCCGCCGCCAATAGGTCTTTCCAAACGGGCAGTTTGACGCCGAAATGCCGTCCTTCCCATAAGATTTCCTCCCCGGGGCAAAGTCAACCGACGAAGAAGGCCGTTCAACACCAATCGCGACGAAACCGGATACCCGTGGATTGCATTGTTCCGGCCATTTCACGGATGAATCGGATTTCCACACCGACCCGGAACCGTAAACGCGAGGGCCAGCGTCTCCAATTCACGAGCGGTCGGCGGCGCGATCCGAATTCGTTGCAATTCAATCCGGACGAAGCCGAGCGTGAGGCGCGACAAGAAGAATCGTCATGTCAAACGTAATGGAAGAAAACCGGGAGGAGGCTCCCTATCGGGAGACTCGGAAAAATCCCGCCCATCCATATCCGCCCGCTTCCCCAAGCGACCCCGCGGGCCAATCCACGTCAGACCAGCGGTGTCCGTCCGGATCGGACGAAATCATGTGGATTTCCAACCCCCGCCACCTTGATCACTCCGGACCGGAGGCACCGCGCGCTCTACATCGCCCCGAATGGCGCCAATCAACGCCGGCCCGTGGAGGACATCATGATCGGAGACAGACTTAGGCTGGCGCGCAAGCGGGCGGGCCTGACCATACAGGAACTGGCGGAGCGGCTGACTCCGAACGTTCCGGAACCGACGCTGCGAAACTACGAGGAAAATCTGGCTCGGGCGTCTCAGGACACTCAACTCGATCTCTGCAAGGCGCTCGACGTAACCCTTGAGTACTTGCATGGCGGACGTGTCGCGGCGCTTAGGAACATGGAATGGAGGCAGGATCCCGCCGCGACGGAGCAGGAACGCGCCGAGGCGGAAGTACTCGTATTCGAATGACTCTCACACTATATTTTGGTGGAGAACATTCTCGGGATATCACGCTCCCATGACCACTTCGACGGCTTGCGAGCAGATCGTTTGACTGACGGGGAAGCCGTCGAGGATCTGGCGAACAAGGTGCGCGGCGCGTGGAACCTCGGAGGGGATCCCATTTCGAACATGACCGCGGTTCTGGAGTCCGTGGGCGTCAAATTCCTTGAGGGAGATCTTCCGGACCGCATTGTCGGTCTGACCTGTCAAGCGGAAATCACCGACGCGACTTCGTCCCCCGTGGTCCTGAGATCCGGTGAAATTGGAGTCGAGGCCAAGCGGGCCCACCTCGCCCGCGATCTCGCCATCCGGATATTCGGAGAGACCGGTCCCATTTCGTCAGAGAAGGAACAGGCGGTGGACGGATTTGCTGAAGCGTTCCTGATCCCGCGCGGACACCTGATAAACGAAGTCGGCGCGAAGCGCGGCGGCATGACCAATGCCGAACTTCTGCATCTCAAACATCTTTACGGCGTTCCCGCGTCAATGATGTTGTCACGTCTCGGGCGGTTGAAAATTCTTCCAAGATCGGCGATTGATCACGCATTCAGAGCCTTTGCGCGCTCTTGGCGAACCAAAGAACCCGACCCGTCCAATTCCGGCGAAGGGCGCGGCGCCCGGGAGCGTCCTCAACGCTTCGAACGTTTGGTTCGGCGCGGACTCGGAGAGCGGGAATTCCATCCGCTGCGGGCCTCCAACATGCTTGGGATTTCCATCGACGACGTCAGGCGGGGAAATCGGGGGTTAGCCGGTACATGGCCAAAGTTGTATTCACGGACGCCACCCCACTGATCGACTTGCGGCTGGGTGGGCTTCTCCATGTTTTGGCGTGGCTGCCTCATGATTTCATCCCGCCGAAATCGATTCGCGTACAGGAACTGATCAATTTCACGTCCCAGGAATTGCGAACGCTTGATGATGGTGGTTTTAAACGTGCCTACTCCCGGAAGACGAGGAAAGCCGAGCGAACACCATCCGGAGAACTGAACGACCCGCCGCCGCTCAACGCCGCTCGACTCCCATCCGGGAACCATCGGGATCGAACACGGGACCAAGCGTGACCGCCGCGTCGAACAGGCGGCGCGCGACATCGACCTTCACGCGGGCTCCGTCTCCAAGCGCGGAATTCACAAGGCCCAGCGCGACGGGCTTGCCCACGCGGTGCCCAAAGGAACAGGAACTGGTCCGCCCGACGACCCGACCGTCGATGAGGATCGGCTCGTGTCCGAGCGGCACGGCCATCCCGTCGTCGTACGTCAGCGAAACCACGAGCCGTTCAACCCCGGACGCGCGGCGTTCGGACAACGCCTCCGCGCCGATGAACCCGCCGGATTTCCTTGTCGCGAAATCAAGCCCCGTCTCGACGGGCGTCACGTCCCCGTCAAGTTCATGCCCCATGGCGAGAAAGCCCTTCTCGATGCGCATCGAGGTTTGCGCGAACAGTCCCGCGGGCCGGGCGCCCGCGGCGGCGAGCGCGCGGTGAATCGCCGAAGCGTCCCCGGAAAGGCAAGTTATCTCCCATCCGGCCTCGCCCACATAGGACAAGCGCGCGGCGCGAACGTGTTTGTTCGCGATGCGGGCCGTCCCCACCCTGAAATACCCCAAGCCGTTCAGTTCCGGCGCGCCGCATTCCGTCGCGACGCGCGAGGACTCCGGCCCCATCAAACAAAGCACCGCGTATTTCTCCGTGCTGTCGGACAGGGCGACATCAAATCCCGCGGAGTGGCGCCGGAGCCGGGACAAATCCCGCGCGACCGCGCTGGTTCCGACGAAGAGCCTGTAGTGATTCGCGGCGATTCGTTGCGCGGTCAAATCGCTTTCGAAGGTGCCGCGCTCGTTCAACATCGCCGTATAGATCACGGACCCGGGCGCGCGGTTAACATGACCCGAGCAGACCCGTAACAGAAATGCTTCGGCGTCCGGTCCCTCGACTTCGATTTTCCCCAACGGAGAGGCGTCGAACACCGCCGCGGCGCCGTGTGCCGCCCCCACTTCCGCGGCGACGTTTTCAAACCAGTCCGGCCGCCCGAAGGTCATCCGCGGTTCGGCCACCTTTCCAAAATAAAGTGGACGCTCCCAATCATGAAATTGGCCGAAATGCGCCGCGGCACCGCGGTGTGCGGCGTCCAATGGCCCGACGCGCAGCCCGCGCGCGCTGGCCAACTGCTTGCCGGGGTACGCGATCTCGTAATGTGTTCCGAGTATTTCGGGAACCCTGTCCATCAGATGCTCAAGCGAGTCGAACACCGGAGCGAAACGCTTGGCGTCCGCTTCGGAGAGATCGTAGGCCGCGTGACCGCGCGCGATGCAATGGGCGAGGTTCATCCCTGCGCCGCCCCCCGAGGCGACGCCGACCGAATTCATGCCGCATCCCAGAAACAGACCGCGGGTCCCGGCGGTTTCGCCCAGCATGAAGGTTCCATCGGGCGTGAACGCCTCCGGGCCGTTCAGAAGCATTTTGACTTCGGCGTGCTCAAGCGCCGGAATGCGGTGCAGCGCGTTCATCATCATCGGTTCGAAATGATCCCAGTCCTCGGGGAGTAGTCCGAATTCGAAGGTTTCGCCGAGGACGCCGGGGCCGATCGGCTTTCCAATCGGCTCGAAGCATCCAACCAGCAATCCGCCCCCGTCGTCCCGGATATACAGGCGGCCATCGTGATCGCTGAGCGTGGGAATGTTGCCCTTCACGCCTTCGATCGGCTTGGTCAGCAGATAGAAATGCTCGCACGCGAGCACAGGCACCCGCTCCCCCGCCATCGCGCCGGCCTCGCGGGACCAAAGGCCGGCGCACAGCGCCACGGCGTCGCACATTACCGTGCCCTTCGCGGTCTCGACTCCCGCGATCCTCCCGTTTTTCTTCAAAATGCCCGTGACTCCCGTTCCCTCGAAAAATTTCACACCCAACCCCTTGGCCGCCTTGACGAGCGCCGAGCAAACATCGGAAGGCGAGACCCGCCCATCATCGGGCGACCAAACCGCTCCGAGAACATCACCGGCGTTCATCAGAGGCCACCTTTCCTTGGCTTCGTCCGCGCCGATCGAATGCGCCTCGATCCCATAGGCGTGGGCCAGCGCCTCCTGCCGCCTGATGTGCGTCAACCTGTCGGGATTGGTCGCGATGGAAAGCGACCCTTTTTGAATCCAACCCACCGATTGCCCGGTCTCCTCCTCGAGCCGGGAATAAAGATCGACGGAATACCGGATCATCCGCGTGAGGTTCCGCGAGTGCCGCAGCGCCCGGACCTGCGCCGCCGAATGCCATGTGGTGCCGCTGGTCAGTTTGTTGCGCTCCAGCAATATCGCGTCGCCCACCCCCAACTTCGCCAAATGGTAGAGTGTCGAGCACCCCATGATTCCGCCGCCGATGACGACCACGGACGCGTGCGCTGGAAGGCCGCCCATCAAGCTCACCCCAGAAGTTTCGCGTTGTTCGGATCGTGCACGGGATCGGCGGCGACCCTGGCCCCGTGGGTTTCCTCGAGGATTCGAACCTCCACGTCCGCTCCCACCACCGCGTCGGCGCCATTGATCCACCCGACTGCCAGCATCTTGCCGCATCGCCAACCCATTCCTCCGGAAGTGACATGTCCGATGACTCTCCCGTCCTTCAGGATCGGTTCGGTTCCCCAACACGGAGGCGCGGCGGGATCGACTTCAAGCGTGACGAGGCGTTTTGGGGGCGTCACGCCGCGCTGAGAGTCGACTGCGGCCCGGCCGATGTAGTCCTTCTTTGTAGAGCAGAACCGCTCGAGCCCGGCCGCGCGCGGGGTGACTTCGGTGGTCAGTTCCGAGCCCCAGCCGCGATACCCCTTTTCGAGTCTGAGCATCCCCATGGCGCGCGACCCGACGAGGACGAGGCCGTGTTCGCCGCCTTCGACCGTTATCGCGTCGAACAACGCTTTATGGTTCGCCATGGAACAGTGCAATTCCCATCCCAATTCTCCCGAAAACGATACCCGGAGAGCCTTGCAGCGAACGCGGTCGATCTCGACCACTTTGGACGTCATGAACGGAAAATCGTCGAACGCTCCGCCGGAAAGGGAATTCAGCAAGCCGCGGGACTTCGGCCCGGCGACTCCGAGAACGGCGGCGCCGTCGGTGACGTTCTCGATCCTCGCGTCGAACCCGCCGACATGTTCATCCATCCAACGTTGATAGAACGCGACCGCCAATGTCGGGCCAACGCAGAAGAAGCCCCCGTCGCCCGCGTTTTCAATCGTCATGTCGCCGACGATTCCTCCCCGGCCGTTCAGCATCAACGTGAGAACCACCTTTCCGGCCTTCGCCGGGCACTTGGCGCTGCCAATCCTGTCCAGAAAAGCTTCGGCGTCCGGACCCGACACGCGGAATTTGCCATGGGACGATATATCGGACAGGCCGCACCCCTCGGCCATCGCCTTGGCCTCATGGCCGACATGCTCCCACCAGTTCGGACGCTGGAAGCTGGGCTCGTCCTTTGGTTCCACGCCTTCCGGGGCGTACCAGAGGGGGCGCTCCCAACCGTAGGCCTGGCCCATCACGGCCCCCCGGGCCAGTAGATCGCAATGGATCGGCGTCGTCTTCAGCGGACGTCCCGTCCGGCGTTCTATCCCCGGATAGATCAATTCATAGCGGATCGGCAGGATTTCATGCGCTCGCTCGCGGGCGAATTCGCCCGTCGTCCAATCGCCGAACCGGGCCACGTCGATGAAGCTCAGATCGAGTTCGCTTTCCCCGTCGAGTATCCATTGACTCATCGCCAACCCGATCCCGCCTCCTTGGGCGATGCCGCCCAAAAATCCACAAGCCACGAAAAATCCGGGAACGCCCGGAACCGGTCCCACCATCGGACGGCCGTCGGGCGAAAAGCTGATCGCTCCGTTGACGCCGCGCTTGATACCCGCGGCCTCCAAACATGGAACGCGGTGGAAAATCGCCGCCAGACCCTCCTCCAAGCGCCCCCAATCATCCTCGAACAGTTCCTCCCCGAAAGACCACGGCGCCCGGCCACCCAACCGGTCCCACGCGCGGCGGCAATCCAGTTCCCATGGACCAAGCAGCAGACCCTTGCCTTCCTGACGCAGGTAGTACTGGCTGTCGGTGTCCCTGATCATCGGCAATTCGTGGTCCATCTCCTCGATCTCCCGAATATCTTCCGTCACGAGGTATTGATGTTCCATGTTGGTGATCGGCAGACGCGCGCCGACCATTTCCGCCACCTCCCCGGCCCAGAAGCCAGCGCAGTTGACGATGATCTCGCACTCGAATACCTCTTCGCCCGCGGTCAGCCGCCAATGCCCCGAAGGCAGGCGGACGATTCCGTCCACCCGGCGGTTGAGCTTGATCGCGCCGCCGCGCATGCGGGCTCCCGCCGCCAGCCCCATCGTCACGGAATACGGATCGACATAGCCTTCTTCGGGATCCCAGGCTCCGCCTTCGAGATCGGTCACGTCCAACAAAGGATGCTTCGCCTTGATCTCGCCCGGGCCGACCAGCTCGTATTCCAGGCCGATCGACCGGAATTTCCCGGCGAGATGCTTGAATTCCTCCATCCTCTCTTTCGTCTGGGCGAGGAAGAAGCCGCCGACGACATGGCTGCCCACCTCCTGTCCGACTTCATCGGCCAATCCGTCATACAGGCGCAGGGAATAGGCCTGAAGCGCCGAAAGATTGGCGTGGGCGCTTTGGGTGTGCACGTTTCCCGCCGCGTGCCAAGTCGCCCCGGAGGTCAACTCCCGCCTTTCCAGGAGCAGCGCGTCCCGGGCTCCCGCCTTGGCCAGGTGGTAAAGGATCGAAACCCCGACAATCCCGCCGCCGACGATGATTATGCGTGAATGCGTGGTGATGACTCCGCCTCCGGTGTCTTCCGATTATTCCGGCGCGGCGGCCGGGTGGGCCTACAGAATCTGGCTCAGGAACTCGCGGGTGCGCGGGTCCGACGCGCTGTCGAAGAAAGTGTCGGGGGGACCGTGTTCGACGATTACGCCTCGGTCGGTGAAATAAATGTGGTCGGCGACCTCCCGCGCGAAGCCCATTTCATGCGTGACGAGGATGCATGTCATTCCCTCCGCGGCGAGCTCCTTGATCGTGACAAGAACCTCCTTGACCGTCTCGGGGTCGAGCGCGGCGGTCACCTCGTCGAACAGCATCACGTCGGGAGCCATCGCCAGGGACCGGGCAATCGCCACGCGCTGCTGCTGTCCCCCGGACAACTCCCCGGGATAGGCGTCCTCCTTGCCCTCCAACCGAACCTTGCGGATCAGGGCGCGGGCGGATTCCTCGGCTTCGGCCCGGGCGCGCTTGAGAACCTTGATCGGCGCCATCATGACGTTCTCCAGCGCGGTCTTGTGCGGAAATAGGTTGTATTGCTGGAAAACCATCCCCACCATTTTCCGCAATTCCAATTTGTCGAGGTCCGGCGAGTGCACCTCCCGGCCCAGAACCTTGATCGACCCCGACTGAATGTCGTTCAGGGCGTTGACGCACCGGATCAGGGTCGATTTACCCGACCCAGACGGCCCGATGACGCAGACCACTTCGCCCTTCATCACGTCGAAGGACACGCCCTTTATAACTTCGAGTGAGCCAAAGGACTTGTGCACGTCCTTCAGGGACACGATGGGTTGATCGGGGGACCAGGCGGGAGCGTTCATGGCGCAATCCTTCAGATGTTGACCGCGAAACGCCGCTCGAGGCGCCGGGTCCATTGGGCGATCGGGTAGCTGTAGATGAAGAACCACGACATCAGCCACAGGTACATGGGGATCAGGAATTCGCCACGCCCTTCGGCGGCCAGCGCGTCCTGTGTCAGGGTCATCCCGTCGTTGACGCCGAGGATCGAAATCAGCGGGGTGGACATGGTCAGGATGCAGTACCAGTTCATCCAGGGAGGTATCATCCGCTTGACGCATTGCGGCAGAATGATTTGCCACAGCGTTTGGCCGCGCGTGAACGCAAGGCTTTCCGCCGATTCCCATTGCCCCGTCGGAATCGAGGCGATGGCTCCACGCACGATTTCGGAAACGTTCGCCATGATTGGAAGCGACAAAGCGAAAGTGGCCTTCGTCCAGCCGGGAATGTCGTAGCGTTCGCCGGCGATTTCGACCGTGAAGGGAAGCAGAAGCATGAAGTAAAAGAGGAGAACCAGCCAAGGGGAATTGCGGAACAGTTGCGTGGTGATCCACGAAAGCCGGCGGATCAATCTGTTCGGGGACACCTGCCCCAGCCCCAACCAAAGGCCCATGAACGTGCCGAGGGCCATTGCGATGAAGCTGACGGCTATGTTCAATATGAAACCGCCGAATTCCCCCGGAGCACCGAACAGCATCAGCGGCGTCCATTTGACGAGCGTCTGGAGGACGGTTTGATCCGGATCCCCCTGCACTTGGGCGTGAGCGGCGTCCAAGAGCGTCCACGCGGCCAGCGCCGCCGCGAGCGCCCAAAGGAATTCCCTCCTGAAGGAGAACCTGACCACGTCGCCGGCGCTCCACCCGCCTCCGCCCGACGGTGAATAGGGAAGCATGACCGGAAGGTCCGTTCCGCCGCGGGAAGTGGTTGGAATTTTCATCGGAACCTCCCTCACCGGCCGAATCCTGGAACCCGGATAGAGCGCTCCCATCGGTTCATGAGCCAGACCAGAATGCCCACCAGAACGATGTAGACGACCCAAACGACGTTCATCATCTCTTGAACGTTGTATTCGTCGGACCATATCTGGTTGGCGACGTAAAGCGTTTCCGGCGCGGCGATCGCGTAGGCGACCGTCGTCGTCTTGAGGAGATTGATGAGGTTGTTGTTCAGCGCGGGCAGGCTGACGCGGAACGCCAGCGGCAATGTCACGTATCGATAGACCTGCCCCCGCGTGTATCCGAGCGCCTCGGCCGCCTCCGCCGTGGAGCGCGGCACCGCCTCGACTCCGGCGCGGAAAATCTCCACGTTGAACGCGCCGGCGAAAAAGGACAGGGACACCACCGCCCATCCGAAACTGTCGAGAACGCCGCCCCTTGTTCCGAGCAGTCCGGACAGGGCGGCGTCCACAGCGAAATAGAAGAAATACAACTGGATGAGCGGCGGAGTGTTCCTGAAGAACTGAATGTATCCCTGAACGACGCTCCTGACCCAGACGAAGCGGGACATCTGCAGCCACGCTCCGACGATCCCGATGACGACGCTCAGGATTATGCAGACGAAGGAAAGGCGGATCGTGGTCCAAATCCCCCACAGAAACCTGCCGCGGTCCCATTCGTCGTAGAAAATCGTCAATTTGACGCCATGTTCCTTGTGCAGCCAAAGGAACCATTCGGAAAAGGCATCCATCGCTCCGGGCCTCCGCTCTCTTCGTGACCGGCCGCCGCCGCGCCGGGCGCGGCGGCGGCCGGGAGCCGCGCCTCAGGACGACTCGTCATCGTAGGCGTCGTTGCAAATTTTCTCCCGCGCCCTGCAGGAGTCCCTCATCCGGGCGAGCCAAGCGGTGGGCGGTATGCCCCACTTCGCCTCGAGGTCCACCAACCAACCGGAGGCGTGCCAGTCCATGATCGCGCTCGAGAGAAGCTTGCCGAGGCGTCCATCGACTTCGTCGAGGGCGACCGCCGCGCCCCACGGCACATCATCGATGGTCGGCGTCGCGATGGTGTAATCCGCCCACTTGTCCGGTTCGTTGACCTTGCGCGGGATGAAGGCGCTGTCGTCGTAGATCCAACCCACGCACCTGCCGTCGATGAGCGCCTTTTCGACTTCGGGAACCCCCTTGAACGCGACGATTCGCGCGCCGTTCTTCAGGCCGTGATCCTTGTTGTACCACGCGCCCTGGATTCCGCAGATCTTCTTTCCGGAGAGGCTGTCCCAACCGTCGATCCCCGAATCCTTGTGCGCGAGGATCGCGACACCGGAGGAGTAGTAATCCGGTTGCACGATGCCCACGACCTCCCGGCGGTCGGGTTTGTTGGACATGGTCGCGATGAACATGTCCACCTTGCCCTGCTGGAGGAACTGCATCCGGTTCGAGGAGACTACCACGACCTTCTCCAGGGCGATCGGCTTGCCGACCTCCTTGGACACGCGCTTGACGAAGTCGTCGATCATGTCGTGTTCCATTCCGACGAGATTTCCCGCCGCGTCCCGCATGCCCCAAGGGGCGTAGTCGGCTTTCACGCCGACCACGATTTTGCCCCGCTTGGCGATGTCGTCGAGCGCGTCCGCTCCCGCGGACGCCGCCGTCAGCGCCAGCGCCGCCGCGCCGGCCAGTAGTTTCTTGAGCATTGTTTCCTCCCTTTTTTGTGGATGCTCATGCAGTATTCGGGTGGTACTCGCCCATTTCGCGGCAATTCGTCTCGATCCGGGCGATTCTTTCCGCCACGTCCGCCCCGCCGATTCCGACGACAACCCCGATGAGCGCTTCAAGCAGCACGAGAGTCGCCGCGTGGGACGTGAAAAACTGAGGCGTTTCGGTCGGAACCAGGAAAACCGTGTCGGCGTGCCGGCAGAGCGGCGACGTCAGCTTGTCGGTTACCCCGATCACATGGACTCCCGCGTCATTCAGATATCCGGCCTTGCGGATGCTTCCCGCCGCGTAGGGAGCCTTGGACAGAACCAAGGCGGCGTCCTCCTTCCCGGCGTCAGTCAGCACGGCCGCGTCCGCTCCGGGTTCGTCGCCAAGCACGCGCCATGTGTCGAATCCCATGGACGCGACATAGGCCAGGTAGTCCACGAACGGACGGGA
>JANQKA010000106.1 GCA_028281405.1 Hasllibacter sp.
CTGCCGCAGCACCTGCCTGTGCGCCCGCCAGCGGATTATCGTGCCGAAATTCGGCAGGATCGCGTTGTTCAGGAGCAGCACGTCGACCACTTGCAGCAAAGGGCGGATCAGCAGGATGAACACGCCGACGAGAATCAGCTCCACTCCGTGGTTGGCCCAAACCCGCGCCGGGGTTGAAACCGAGAGGATGTCGACCACGCGGCCCATGTAGTAGATCAGGCCGACCTCCACCCCGGCGACGGCGACGGCGATTATCGTGGCCCAGGCGAAAACGCGGTGGAACGGACGGGCGTACTCGCGCAGGAACGGCCAAAGACGGCGCGGAGGGGCGTCGGTCTCCGGATAGGGACCATAGGGGTCCACGGAATTTTCGAACATTTGGAAGATCATGCGCTCCATATAGGGCGGTTTCCGGTTCCGTGGAATCGCCGAAGGCCCGCCCGGGGAAATTTTCGGTTCCGGAACGCCGCCGCGGATCCGCGGGAGTTTCCGCCGCCCGGAGTCGCGCCGATGAATAGCGGTGGAGCCGCCGCCCGGGGAGGTCGCGAAACGCCGATGCGGAAAACACCGCGGAAATTCCGCGTGACGGACCGCCATGGCGGGGAAAGGCCTCCGCCGGGTGGTGGGACTCGGAGGGGCGGCGGAGCTCGGTGGGCGGAGAGGGTGGTCCCGCCCGGATCCGGAAAGGGAAATTGGACGGGTCGGATTCGAGGAATGGCGCGGGGCGCGGGTCTCCGATTGGTTCGGAGGCGGAGGCGCGCCGTCCAGGTCGCCGCGACCCGCCCCCGTGGCCACCGCTTTCGCGCGGAGGTTTCCGCGGCGGCGCGATCATCGCGTGGGGCGCCGCCGGGGCCGCAACCGCCACGCGACGCCGGATCGCCTCCCCGGACGTGGTGTCACGCTCGTCCGTATCGATTGGAATCAGCGGGAGGATCCGCGCGGGACGCCGCCGCGGTTCGAACCGATGCGGCGGGAGGTCTGTCCCGCCCGCTTGGGTGGCGCGTTCGGCGGAAATCCGGAGCCGCGTCCATCCCGGGAGCGACCATGCGGGCGGTTCTGGAGCGTCGGCGATTTTGGTGGAATTTGGCAATGCGGGCGGAGGAGCGCTCAACGCCAACCGTTGAAGTTCGAACGGACTTTCGTTCGACTGGGATGTGTTCCCACCCATATCGCCGACATTTCGTGAGTTGCCCGCTTTCCCACGCCGCACGTGCTGAGAATTCGACCCGGGCCGTGTGGGAATTGTGAGGGCGGTGGCCGGGAGAGAATCTCGGAACAGCCCGCGGCACCCGCCAGACGTCCAAACACGAATGGAGGCCACGACCGATCTCAGGAAAAAAGCGAAGGCGACGCCGGGGATATCAACGCCGCCCGGGCTCATCGACCACGTCCGACGGAGGATTTACCGGAGCTGCCTTGAAACTCGCGCTCCCAATCCCCGAATATTCTTGGACGGTCGGCCGCGCGGTTGCCGCGATGATCCCTCAATCCGCGCCGCGATCCGAATCCAACGGCTTCCCGCGCGGATCCACGCCACGACGGTCCAAACCCTTCCGGAAATACGCGCGGGAATCACTTACCCCTTTGCCCCTGGCCAGAACCCACACCGCGAAGGCGATTTTATGACGCTTGTCCACCGACTTGAGGTCGGCCATGCGCTTTTTCACCTCATCGATTTGGGACGACACTTCGGCCGCGTTCAATTTGAACACCGGATTGTAATCCGCCGAGTGGCGAATCATTTGCAAGTTCACGAAGGTTTTCGCGAACTCCTGAATCTCCGGTGGGAAGCCGACCGTGCCCACTTCGCCGCGGGCTTTCCTCGCGACCGCATGATCCAGCATGCGGTGAATCTCGACCCAAGCTTTGAAGGGGCGCCAGGCCTCGTCGTCGCCGGCCAAAGCATCGGCGCACATCCTCGCCAGAGCGAGGAATTGCGCATAATGGAGTCTGTTGACGACGCCCCTCGGAATCTCTTGGTAATGCTCCCGCTCCCGGGATTTTCGAAGGGAATTTCGGCCGATTCAAGAATGCCCTCTGGAGAAGCTTCACCGGACATGATCCGTGTCCTCCACCTCCATCACCCGGACAAGGGTGTAACCGGGGTATACATCGCGCCATGTGGCATCGATGATTTCACTGCGAAGCGCACCGAATTTGTCCGAGAAATTCATCGCCCGCATCTCTTCCCTTGTCATGCCCTTGTCGAAGTAGACGCGGACATACAACGAATCATCGGGTGTTATTTCGTCGGCGAACTCATCGGTCATCTCCATTTCGACTCGGCGCGCGAAGTCGCCGAACCTGTTCTCGACCATCTTCTCGATGTTGGCCCGGACCTCATCGGTGATAATCATGATTCCGTATCCCTCGCATGCCAAGCGGGGAGCTTGGCTTTGTTTGAGGCCCCGGACGGGGCGATTGAGCCAGAGCGGCGATGCCGCGCCGATGATCCAATTCCTTCAGGCGAACGAGGTCGCCCGCCCCGTCCTTGATGTTCGGTTCCGGGGAAGCCCCCCTCCGGTCCCATTCCCGCGGTTCCGGCCCAAAGCCACCCACCGACCGCCGCACATGGGCCACCCGTCACGGGACGGGGAACCGCGACGGCCGGAGGATACCCCAACCGGGATCCACCGGCAACCCGACCACCGGATCCGGAGCGGGCGGATCCGGAAGGAGCCGCGGAGGCGCCCTTCGGCGGGGTATCGTCCCAAAAACGACCAAGATCCTTAATGGCCCGCCTTTGAATGGCCAAGCTTGTGGCGGCTCCCGCTGGCATGTCTACACCGCCATCCGGAAAGGGAGGCCCCCCGCGCATCCCGGCTCCCCTACATGGAACCGTGGCCATCGAAATCCCATCCGGCCCCGCGTGCACACAACCATGTAGCTCCAGAGATGTTGGTGGAATCGGCAACGTGGGCGACGGATCAATCGGAGCCAACCGTTGAAGGTCACCGATACATTCATCAACCGGTGATGTGTTGAGGATCCCCGTCCCTCCCGTCACCCCAACATGGAGCCGTGGCATCGAAATCCCATCCAACTCCCATGTGCGCGTATCCATGAAGCGCCAGCGATGTTGGTGGAATCGGCAACGTGTGTGGTGGAGCGATCGGCTCCAACCGTTGAAGGTCACCCAAAAATTCATCAATCGGCGATGTGTTCCCGCCGAATTTCGACACCGCTCTACCCGGGATTCGGATCGGTTTGGATGAAGCCGCCCGCCTGCCGCCTCCAGAAGCGCGCGTAGAGGCCGCCTGCGCGCTCGAGCTCCGCGTGGGTGCCTTCCTCGACCACGCGCCCCTCGTCCAACACGACGATCCTGTCCATGCGCGCGATGGTGGACAACCGGTGCGCGATGGCGATCACCGTCTTTCCCTCCATGACGCCGTAGAGCGTGTCCTGGATCGCGGCCTCGATTTCGGAATCGAGGGCCGAGGTCGCCTCGTCCAACACGAGGATCGGCGCGTCCTTCAGAATGACGCGGGCCAGCGCGATCCGCTGGCGCTGCCCTCCGGACAGTTTCACGCCGCGCTCGCCGACCCGCGCCTCATACCCCGTTTTGCCATCGGGATCCCTCAGCGTCGCGATGAATTCGGAAGCGTGGGCGCGGTCGGCGGCGGCGCGGATCTCCTCCTCCGTCGCGTCGGGCCTGCCGTAGAGGATGTTCTCCCTGATCGAGCGGTGCAGAAGGGAACTGTCCTGCTGAACCATGCCGATCGACAGGCGCAGCGAGTCCTGCGTGACGGAGCCGATGTCCCTCCCGTCGATCCTGATCGCGCCCGCCTCCGCGTCGTAAAAGCGCAGAAGGAGCTTCACGAGCGTCGACTTGCCCGCTCCGGACCGCCCGACGATGCCGACCCGCTCGCCCGGGGCGACGCGAAGGGAGACGCCGTCGAGGCCTCCGCGCCCCTGTCCGTAATGATGGATCACGCCGTCGAAGACGATTTCCCCCTCGGCCACCTCGAGGGTGCCGGCGTCCGGCCGGTCCACGATCGTGATCGGCTGCGCGATGGTCTCCATGCCCTCGCTCACGATGCCGAGATTTTGAAAGAGCGACGTCAGCGCCCACATGATCCAACCTGTCATCGAATTGAGGCGCAGGGTCAGGGCGGAGGCCGCCGCGATGGCGCCGACGGAGGCCGCGCCGCCCATCCAGAGGCCCACCGACCAGCCGACCACCGCGATTATCAGGAATCCGTTCAGGGTGGTCAGGCCCACGTCCATCCAGGTGTAGATCCGCATCTCTTCCTGGAAAGTCTCGCGGGAGCGCTGGATGGCGCGCCCGGCGTGGCGGATTTCGCCGTCGTGGTGGGCGAACAGTTTGACCGCGTGGATGTTGGTGTAGCTGTCCACCACCCGGCCCGTGACTTCCGAACGGGCGTCGGAGGCCTTCTGCGACGCCGGCCCGACCCGGACCATCGTCCAGCGCATGAGCAGTCCGTAGAGCGCGAGCCAGACCAGGAGGGGAATCGCCAGCCGGGGGTCGGCCTCCGACAAGAGAACCACCGCCCCGACCAGATAGGCGATGGCGAAGGTCACGGCGTCGATTATTTCGTACACCGCCTCGCCGGCGGCCGGGGGCGTCTGCATTATGCGGTTCGCGACCCGGCCGGCGAGATCGTTTTCGAACCAGCCCACCGATTGGCGAAGCACCTGCCTGTGCGCCCGCCAGCGGATCAACGTCTCGAAGTTGGGCAGGATCGCGTTGTTGAGAATCAAAACATTCAACGCCTGGAGCGCGGGTCGGATCAGCAGGATGAACGCCCCGACGAGGATCAACTCCACGCCATGGTCGGACCAGAGCCGCGCCGGGGTCGATTCCGAGAGGAGGTCGACCACCCGGCCCATGTAATAGATCAGGCCGATCTCCACGGCGGCCACGGCGGACGAGACGACCGTGGCGAACGCGAACAGACGGCGGAACGGACGGGCGTACCCGAGCATGAACGGCCAAAGTCGTCGCGGCGGGGCGTCCGTCTCGGGATACGGGCGGTAGGGGTCGACGGAATTTTCGAACAGGCGGAAGATCACGCGCCCTTCATAGCGCGGTTCCGGGTTCGGTGGAATCGCCGGAACGCCGCGGGGTGGATCCCGGGCCCCGCTGAACGCCGCGCCGGATCCATTCCGTCTCCGCCGACCTGGTGGGACGCGGATGGAAATGGATGGGGACCACCTGGATTGCCGCCGGGATGCGATCGGGCGGGAGAGTGCCCAAATGAATATTCAACGCGGGGTCGGGACGTCCCGGGCGCGGAACTGGGGACGACGATCCGGGCGCGTGCCCGGAAATGCGGCGATGTTTTCCACCGGCGCCGTCGCGACAAATCTCAATAATACGGGGCCGGAGTCTCGCGGCGGCTCGGGCGCGGTCACAAAAAGACCATCGCGGAAGAAACCGCGAGCAGGGCCGCCATCGTCAGAGAGAACATCCGCCACCTGGCCTCGGATGTCAGCAGGGCGGACAGCAGCGTGCCCGCCCAGGTCCAGAACAGGCAGACGAACAGGTTGAGGCCGGAAAAGGTCGTGGCGAGGCGCAGGGCCTCGGAATGGATCGGCAGGTCGGAGGCGTAGCCGCCGGCCGCGGCGAGGGCCACGGCCCAGACCTTCGGGTTCACCGCCTGGAACGCGATCGCCTCGGCGAATGAGAAGGGGCGTCCGCGGTCCGCCTCCGGCCCCATCCTGCCTTGGCGCGCCAAGGTCCAGGCCATCCAGAGAATCCACGCCGCGGCTCCGATCTGGAGCGCGCCCCCGAGCGCCGGGCTGGCCAGCAGGAGGGCGCCGATTCCCGCGGCGGTGGCCGCCGCCACGAGTCCGACGCCGAATGCGACGCCCAGAATGTGAGGGATGGTCGCGCGGAATCCGAACCGGGCCCCCGACGCGGTCAGAAGAATCACGTTCGGACCGGGAGTGAACAGGCCCGCGAACACGAAGAGATAAAGCGGATCCATCAGCCGACGAGGCCGTCCCTGTCCAGTTGAAAGTCCGAATCGATCCAGCGTTGCTCCAATTCCGCGAGCTTGGCTCCCAATTCGGGGCCGGAGTGGCGGTGAATCAGATCCTTGGCGGCGACGGGGAAATTCCGGTCTGCGCCCCGGTCCACCGCGTCGAGGGCGCCCGGGGAGGGTTCCTTCCCCGAGAGCGCCGCCCTGACGAGAAGCGCGTCGCGTCCGCCCAGGGCGCCGAGGCGGTATCCCAATTCGCGGGGTTCCATCGCGCTCGAGGCCGCGGCGCGCAGACCCGCGTATTCGGTGGCCTCCTTTCGGGAAAGGCGCAGCGTCTTCCCGGGAGATTCGGGTCCGAGAACCGCCAGCCTCCTGATCCAGCCGGGGGGCGTGCCCGAGAGTCTTTCGAGGTGGGCGAGCCGGCCGAGGCCGGAGGCGTCGGCCCCGGGCAGAAAGCGGATCAGGATTCCGGCCTTCTCCATGGCCTCGACGGTCTGAGTGGGATCGCGCGCCGACAGGAGCTTGCGTGTCTCCGCTCCGATCCGCTCGCGCGACAGCCCGTCGATTCCATCGACGCCTTCCACGCAGGCCGAGAGCGCGTCGGGGTCGAAGCCGCCCGCGGGGTCGGCGTAAAGGGCGTGGAAGCGGAAAAATCGGAGGATGCGCAGATAGTCCTCGCGGATCCGCGTCGCCGGGTCGCCGACGAAGCGCAGCCGCCGGGCGCGGACGTCGGGAAGGCCTCCAACCGGGTCGTGGATTGTTCCATCGGCGTCCACGTAGATCGCGTTCATCGTGAAATCCCGCCTCGCGGCGTCGTCCTCCATCCGGTCGGAATACCGAACCTCGGCCCTTCGGCCGTGGGTTCGAACGTCGCGTCGGAACGTGGTGACGTCGAAGGGCGTTCCCGACCAAACCACGGTCACGCTGCCGTGATCGATTCCGGTGGGGATGGACTTGGCTCCGGCGGCTTCCGCCAGGGCCATGACCTCCTCGGGGCGCGCGTCGGTGGCCACGTCCACATCCGCCGGGGGCAGGCCGAGAAGGGAATTCCTGACGCAGCCGCCGACGGCGTAGGCCACGTGTCCCGCATCGGCGAGGCACGCCAGAAGATTCCGGGTTTCGGCGGCCCGGAGCCAATCCGCGTCAAGCCTGTCCACGCGCCGCGGCGTCCGCCAGATGCCTGAGCATGCGGGCGGTCGCCCCCCAGATGTAATACGGCCCCCAGGGCACGGTGTGGAATTTGCGCGGGACGCCGCGCCAAATGCGCGACTCGATGGCGTAATTTCCGGGATCGAGGACGTGCGGAAGGGGGACGCGGAAGATTTCGTCCACCTCTCCCGGTTCCGGGGCGGGATCAAAGTCGGCGGAGAGCGCGGCGACGACGGGGGTGATCCGGAAGCCCGTCACGGTTTCATGCGTCGGGAGCGCCCCGATTAGCTCCACCGCGTTTCCGGGCAGTCCGATCTCCTCGCGCGCCTCCCGCAGGGCCGCTTCGACCGCGTTCTCGTCCGGGTCGAGTTTGCCGCCCGGAAAGGCGATTTGGCCGGGGTGGTGCTTCAACCGGGGCGAGCGGCGTGTCAGGTAGATCCAGCGGTTGGTCCGCCCCCCTCCGATGGCGACGAGCACGGCGGCTGGGTGGGCCGGGCGTTCCTCCGTCGGAGCGGCGTCCGGATTGAGGTCGAAATCGGAAGAGTCGCCGCCGACTTTCGAAAGCCCCCCGCGCACCAAGGTCAGCGGATCATTCTCCACCGGGCGCCTCCTCCGCCTCGAACCCGAGGGTTTTGGGGTCGAACTCATAGTGGGCGCCGCAGAATTGACAGTCCGCCGTGACGGTTCCCTCCTCCGTGGTCATCCGGGAAATGTCCTTGGCGGAGTAGATCGACAGGTTGACCCGGACCCTCTCGGCGGAGCAGGTGCAGCCGAATTCCACCCGCTGGGGTTCGAAAACGCGCGGGCCGTCCTCATGGAACAGACCGTAGATCACCTCGGTCGATTGTGTGGTGGGCCCGATCAGTTCCGATTCCTCCGCTCCGTCGAGATGGGCGTTCGCCCGGGTCCAGTTTCCGCGGTCCTCTCCGGCCACGAGGTCTTCGGCCCTGAGGAGTCCGTCCTCTCCCGTGCCTCCTTCGTCGGCGCGCGGCGGAACTTCCGGCATGTGCTGCAGCATCACGCCTCCGCCGCGCCAGGCTCCGCTCTCGCCGGGCAGGGCGCTTTTGCCAAAGGCGAGCAGGAACCGGGTGGGAAGCTGTTCGGATTGGGCGAAGTAGGTTTCGGCGCACGAGGCGAGGGATCCCCCGGCGAGGGGTGTTATGCCCTGATACGGCGTCATTCCCGGGCCCTGATCGATCAGGATGGCGAAGCAGCCCTTGCCTGTAAGATCGATCGGGGCGTCGTCGAGGCCGATCCGCGCTCCGTCGAAGTTGGCGTAGGCGCGGATGCGGGCGGGCCCGCCCTCCTCCCGCGGAGCGAGGTAGTCGGTGGCGATCAGGCGCACGGGCCCGTTTCCACGAACCTGCAGGGACAGTTTCCAGCGCAGCTTGATTGTTTGGCCGATCAGGGCGGTGAGAAGCGTCATCTCGACCACCAGCGCCTCCACGGGAGGCGGGTAGTCATGCTGCTTCAGTACCCCGGCGAGGGTGCCGTTGAGTCGGGCCATTCGTCCGCGGATGTCGGAATGGTCGAGTTGGAACGGCAGGACGGTGTCGTCCCACGCGATTTTTTGGGCGAGTTGCATGGAGCTGTCCCTTGCCGCCGGGGTTGGCGACCGCATACACGGTCGAACCGGGGTACGCAAAGATCGCCCATTCCGCGCGCGCGGGGGATCGCCCCCTATTTCCTATTCCCTATTCCGCCTCCGGCCGCCCATTCCGCGCGCGCGGGGGCTCGCCGTGGCCGACGGCAAACCCGTCATGACCGACCACGTTGATGTGTTCACACCCGCCCGGCCGAGCGCCGGGTTCCTTCGAGGGAGGGAGGGCTTCGAAAATCCGCGGGAAACGGTGGGATCGGGCCCGGGCCGATATCCGACCGCGGAAGGGCCGGTCACTCCGCGTTCATCGACCGGCCAGCCGCGTCTTCGGCGTGGCGGAACACCAACGGAGTCGATGCCTCCAAGAGCTCGTTCGACGCCTTGCTTTCCCGCGGGCCGGATACGTCACCGGTTCACCGACGATCGGCGCGGCATCGCGCGCTTCGTCAGCTGTGTGACGAGTCAAACGGGGCGACGAGATTTGTCGGCCATTGATCGTATTCGAGGCCACCGGGGTCCGCCACCGCGAATTCGATGCCTTCCCGGCCGAGTGGTCAAGCTCCGCCACTAGGTCAACCCGCGCCGCGCGCGTCGGTTCGCCGGGCAGACTGCTGGAGCTCCGGCGACTTTGATGGAAAACAAGCACCCGGAGGAAGAACGAAACAGGGATATCCAATGATTGGCGCTGAGCGCTTCGCGGCATGGGACATCGATTCAATCGGAACCGCCGGAACTCCAATTCGCCAAAATCGACCGCGTCGATGCGTTCACGCCCGCGCGGATGGGGAGGCCTCGGACCTTCGGGCGCGGGAACGGGAACAAAAATCCCCGCGCCCCCGACCGGTCAAGTGGCATGCGCGATGCCCGCGACAGATGCAAACCGCCGCCAAGAGGGCATGTGGACCGGGGTGTCGGTCGCCGTCGAACCGTTGGCTGGGATGCGCGGAACGCTCTTCGGGTCGCCCGGCGACGAGCGGTTGGCGCCAAGGGACTCAGATGCGTTGATCGTGCGGGGACGTTTGGTGGGAACGAGGGTGGGGGGAGAGGAGTGATGGATCGAAGTCCGACGCGGCGGTCGATGATGTTGGGCTTGGGGCATCATGGGGTCGGACGATCGCTGCTTCCTCGCGGAGAAGTTTCGAATGATTCGCGAGTCCGCAGCCAAACAATCCGCATCATTCTCATGCGGACTTTGGCAATTTGTCCAAGGGCGAGATTGGGAGATAATCCTTGAATCTTCGGATGAAAGCGGTCGACCGCGGGATTCTGTATCCCAAGGATTGATTCGGTTCGAATTCCAGGCCCCGCGCATTGCGACACGCCAGTCCAAAATCTTGGGGATTATCCAAAATAGCGCCCATTCTTTGGACATACACTATATGGTATGAAGTATTTCCGCGAATCACCATATGCATAATCGTCCGGAATCCACCGGAATCAACATCTTGTGCCACTTCTCGTCGGTTTCGTCCTTGTTTTACAGGGGATTCGCCGCACGGTGGCGCTCACGCCGCGTTTGTCATGGAGCTTGTTTCGGCATCCGGTCGGCGTTGAACGATTGCACGCTTGGACACCTGCCGTTCGTCCGGCGGTTCGCGTCGCGGATCACAATGGACGACGAGGATCCCGATGACGTGTTTCAGGTCGTGTTCCTGGGCCTGAGGACCGCCGCGGAGCGGTTCGATCCCGATCGCGGTGTGGGATTTCTCCAATACTCGGGATCTTGGATGATTCAATCCCTGATCAGATGGCGGGAGGAGGAGAAATCCACGATCCGGATCCCCGCCAACAAACTCGCGAAATTGCGCGGGCTGGATCAAGCCGCGGAAAATTCACCCACCTTGCCGGAAGGATCCGACACCGCGGACGACGCCGAGATCGCCCGGAACTCGGTTTGCCCGTGGAACTGGTTCGAGCCCTGCGCGGCATCCCCCGGACCGCCCAATACCCGGATTGCGCGGATTATTGGGACCGGGTGCCTCACCCGCACGAAAGCGGCGGGGACGACGATTCGGCGGAGGTCGAGAACGCCATCCGCCGGATGCTGGACGAATTGCCGAAGCGCGAGGCGGACGTGCTCCGCATGAGGTACTGGATCGACCGCGAATCGAAAATGACGCTGGAGGAGGTCGGCGAACACATGGGACTGACCAGCGAGCGCGTCCGCCAAATCGAAGCCAGGGCGTTGGAGCGCATTTCGATTCCCGGTCGCAAGCGACGCCTGAAAAAGCTCTTGGGACGGTGACGGCCCGAGGCACCACCTTCGCCGTCCCGCATCCGGAGGTCGGAAGGAAAACAGCGGCCATCCGCTCCACCGGGGACGCCGAACACGCGAGGGGCGGACGGTCCCTTAGCGGACGCGGGCGTGGTCCTTGGATACGCGGCGGAAACCCGGCGCGCGTCAGAACATCGACGAGAACAGGTCGCCGCCGCCATCGCCGGGCGCGGAGTGCGCGGCGTCCAGGTCGGGCCGACCCTCCGCATGAACGGGGATGAACGCGGCTTCCCGATCCTCGAGAGGGTGTTCGGAGGCGACTCCGGCGTCATCCCCGTCCACCGAGAAGGCGGAGATGGCCGGATTCCCTTCATTAGATGAAAGCCCGGCCACGTCCGATTCCGGTTCCTCAACGGCTTGCGCCGCGATTTCATCCCTCCCGCGTCCACGAGCCGCCGAGCTCGGCGCGGGGGTGCCGATGAAGTAATAATGCGTGTTTTCGGCCAATGCGTGGCCGGTGCCCTCAATGATCAACGAAAAGTCACCCGAGTTGGCCATGACCGTGTTTCCACCGCTTTCCTCAACGGTGACCGCCCCGATTTCCTGACCCAGCGCGATGCGGTCGCTCCGCGGGTCGAAGCCCATGATCGTGGTTTGCGCGGAACTCGTGCTGTCCATCGCCGTCAGGAACTGGAAGATGTCCGCTCCGGTTCCGCCGGTGAACGTGTAGCCGCCGTCCTCGCCGTAAAGTATGCTCGCTTCGGTGTCGTGGGCGTTCACATCGCCCATATTCCCGGAGCCGAATTCGATGTTCGCCACTTCGATCTCGGTTCCA
>JANQKA010000125.1 GCA_028281405.1 Hasllibacter sp.
GTCCGCCGCCTTCTCGGCGATCATGATCACCGTCGCGTTCGTGTTGGCCGACACCAGCCGCGGCATTACCGAGGCGTCGGCGACGCGCAGGCCGTCCACCTCCCGCACCCGCAAACGTGGATCGGTCACCGATTCGGAATCGCCTCCCATGCGGCAGGTGCCCGCGGGATGGTGGTCGGTCTTGGCGTGACGGGCGGCGTAGCGGGCGTGGTCGTCATCGGACCTCACGTCGGGGCCGGGAAGGACCTCGCGTTGCACGAACGGGAGGAGAGCCTCTTGGGACAGGATCTCCCGCGCCAATTTCAAGCCGCGGACCGCCATCGCGCGGTCATGGGGATCGGCCCAGTAATTCGGATCGATGAGCGGCGGGGTCGCCGGATCGGAGGAGGCGAGGCGCACCGCGCCCCGGGACCGAGGTCTCAGATAGGCGGAATTCAGCGTCACGCCCGCCTGACGCATTTTCGCGACGCCAGCCTCGATTCCGCTGCCGAGCCCGAGATGGAACTGGATGTCGGGAGACCGGGCTCCATCTTCGGCGTACCAGAATCCGCCGGTCTCGAAGAGGCTGGAGGCGGCGGGGCCGCGGCGGGTCGCGAGATATTGGATTCCGGCAAGCGCGGCGCGCCATGGCTTCGCGTAGGGATCATAGGTGTGCGGGCCGGTGCACTCGGCGATGGCGAAGAGATTCAAGTGATCCTGCAATCCGGCGCCCACGGCGGGGCGGTCGATGGTCACCGGGACTCCCCTGTCGTGAAGATGATCCGCCGGTCCGATCCCCGAAAGCATCAGCAGCCAGGGCGAGCCGATAGCGCCGGCCGTCAGGATGACCTCGCGCTCGGCCCTCAAAAGTCCGGCTCCGGATTCCACCCCCGCGGCGCGCCCGTTCTCCATCCGAACGCGCCGCGCCCGCGTCCCCGTCAGGAGCGTCAGATTCGGACGCCGCAGCGCGGGGCCCAGAAAGGCGCGGGCGGTCGACGACCGCCGCGCCCGCCACTGGGTGAGTTGGTAGTAACCGACGCCCTCCCGACGTCCGCCCGCGAGATCAGGATTGCGCGGCAGCCCGCAGGCCGCCGCGGCTTCGAAGAACGCCTCGCAGATGGGAAGCGGGGCCGCGGGTCGGGAAACCCCGAGCGGACCATCGGAGCCGTGGTGCGGCCCGCCGTGCGTGTCGTTTCGCTCTGAACGGCGGAAGAGGGGAAGGACGTCGTCGTATCCCCACCCCACGCAGCCCAGTTGCCGCCACTCGTCGTAGTCCAGGGGGTGGCCCCGGGCGTAGATCTGGGCGTTCACCGTCGAACCGCCTCCCAGTACCCTGGCCTGGGTGAAATTCAGGACGCGTCCGCCCAGATGACGCTGGGGCGTGGTGCTCCAACCCCAACTTCCGATGCCCTTCGTCATCCGCGCGAAGCCGGCGGGGACGTGATAGAGCGGGTGCCGGTCGCGCGGGCCCGCCTCCAGAAGGCAGACCCGGACGCCGGGATCCTCCGACAGGCGGGCAGCCAGGACGCAGCCCGCCGAACCGCCGCCCACGATCACGAAATCGTAGGCGCGGGGCATGTCAGGCGATCCGCGCTTCGGTGTCCGGGTCGAAGAACACGGCCTTCTCCATGTTGGCCGCGAATGTCGCCTCGTCGCCCGGCCTGGCCTCGGTGTCGGCCCGCATCCGGGCGGTCACGTCGCTCCCGCCGAGGCTCGTCGAGACGAAGGTGTCCGACCCGGCCGGTTCGGTCACCGCGACCCGGCCCTTGAAGCGGGAGATGTGGACGGATCGCTGATCGGCCCCGTCCGGATCGGTCAACGCCTCGGGACGCAGGCCCATGATCACCTTCCGGCCCGCGTGGGACGCGAGGGATTCGGATGGCAGCGCCAGGCGGACGATCCCCGATTCGTTTTCCGTTTCGACCGAAAGGCCGTCATCGGAGCGGATCGTCACCGGAACGAGATTCATCGACGGCGATCCCATGAACGTGGCCACGAAGAGGTTCGCGGGAGCGTCGTAGATCTCCTTGGGCGTTCCGATCTGCTGGGCGTGTCCGTCGTTCATGACGGCGATGCGCGTGGAGAGGGTCATGGCCTCGATCTGGTCGTGCGTCACGTAGACGATCGTCGTCCCGAGTGTCTGATGCAGCTTCTTGATCTCGGTGCGCATGTCCACCCTGAGCTTGGCGTCGAGATTCGAGAGGGGCTCGTCGAACAGGAACACGTCCGGCTTCCGCACTAGGGCGCGACCCATCGCCACGCGCTGCCTCTGACCGCCGGACAACTGGCCCGGCTTGCGGTCCAGAAGACCCTCGATCTGAAGTAGCCGCGCCACGTCACGCATCGCGTCCTCGCGCTTCGCGCGCGGAACCCCGTGCATCTC
>JANQKA010000192.1 GCA_028281405.1 Hasllibacter sp.
AATCGATATCGTCGACCGCCGCGGCTAAAATTCCGGACACCAGTCCATCGTTGTCGAACAGAACCGGGTCCGAAACCGACGCCCCTTCGATGGACATCCCTCCGGCGGCGCCGTCCTCCCACTCCACCCGCGCGCGCTCGACTTTGAGACGCCAGTGGCTTCCGCGCTCCGCCCGCAGCGCGTCCTTCTCGGACTCCTCGAGTTCCAACGCGGAGCGATCATAGATCGGCGGAGCTCCGATCCTCCGCCGATCAGCGAATTTGGCATCCAGTTCGGTCCGGGTCTCGAACGCCTCGTAAAGTCTCCCCCCGTCGATCAGTTCAACCTGGGCGGCGGAGTAGCCTTCCAACCTCTCCGACCGGCGAATCTCACGGTCGGGGGTCAGTCCGAGCCACTTCAGCTCCCTTCGGACGGCGTCGACGCGCTCGGGCGTCAGCCGCGCGGGATCACTGTCGTCAAAACAGAGCACGAATGTTCCCCCCGTCTTGTTCGCGACGAGGGAACTCGTCAGCGCGGCGCGCGCGTCCACGATATCGAGTGGACGGTCGGGCGGAGGGGTGTAGAGAGTCACGGCCCCGGCGGAACCGGATTCCAGCGGAGTATTCCAAGCCGTCGCGAAAATCGTCGGCTTCCTGTTCCGCGCCAAGGCGTTGATCAAGTCCTCAGCGATTTGGATTTGCTCCATGATCCAATCGAACGACGGAAGGTCGCCGATAATCATGGAATCCATGGCCTTGAAATCCTCCTCCAGCGCGGCGCGCAGGGCGGACTGCGGAACAAGGCGGATATTGCCGGGCAGAGCCTCGTCCAACCCCCTCCACTTCTGGTTGTAGCCGAACAGATTGGTTTTCCGGAGGGCCATGAACAGGGATTCGTCCAAGAGCGCGTCCTTCGCGATTCCGGCCGCGACCAGCATGGCGAGGTCGTAATAGTGACGGTAGGCCCGACGGTTGCTTTCGGGCACCAAACCCCTGTCACGGTAGAGGATGAATCTGGAGTGAAGGATGAGGATCTTGTCGAGGCAGGTGACAAGCGGGCTGAGGGCGTTGATGTTGCTCACCGTGAGGGACCAGTCATGTCCGAGTTCCTCGGCGACATAGGGGGCGACGCCGGCCGTCATGTTCGGGACAATACCCGCGCGCGAGTTGAACTCGAGCTTGACATGCGCGGGAACGTAGTCGTTGTCCCCGCGCGGATAGAGGGTCGGGAATTTCACCAGCAGCGTTCGCCGATACCCATCCTCTTCGTCGGGGATGATTCGGCAGAGGCCGCCGAGCTCCTTTTCCAAATCTTCGGCCAGCTCGCCGAGAACATGGGAGGAGCACGCCTCGTCCAGTTCTTCGAAGAGCGTTTTGCGCCTCCTGTTCGACATCCCCTCGGCCGTCGTCGGATCCCGGTCGCCCTCGAATCCCAGCGAAGCCGGCGGAACCACGAGGTCGACGTCCTCGGAGAAACGGGGTACGAGGTCGCCGAAGCACTTGGAGAGGGATGTGCCGCCCTTGAAAAGGAAATTCGGATGGCCCTTCGATCGGAGACCGAACAGCTCCTTGAGGCAGAAACAGACCCAAAGATCCTTCTCGGCGTGTAGGGGGGCGATGCTGAGTCGTGCTGCAGTATCCTCGAACAGGGCTCGCTTTTCCAAGTCTTGGAGATTCAGGAATTTGTTGTAGTCGTCCATCACGCCGCCTCCTTCAAAGGCTCGACAAGTTGGTGCGCAACCTCCGCCCCCCAGTCGGGAAGGTAGTCGCTGTATCGGGCGAGTTCCTCCTTAACATGATCCGGGAGGATTCTCCTGAGCTTTCTGACCACCTTGGGATTGCGCCCCGAGTACGGACCGAGCCAGCGCAAGGCCTGCGCCACGGGTGCGGAGCGCATTCCCGCCCAGAACATCACCTTCGAATCGGCATGCGTAAAGTAAACGGTCGTCCTGTCGATCTTGATCACCCGCGTCGGCCCATCGGTGTCAAAGTAATACATGAAAGCCAAACCGTTGGTCAACCCCAATCCATTGGCGCAGTCCCCCCCTTCGCGCATGACGCGGATGCCGTCGCGACGAGCGATCGCCGCGACGGCTTCCTCCACATTTGGTGGCCCCCACTTCCTCATGATGCGGCTGAAATAAGGAAAGTGGTAAAGTCCCCGCCCGGCGCGGTGGAGGTCACCACGTTCGGTCAAGCGCGCCAACGCCCGACCGACGCTCGCTCGGCTGCCGAAGTCGAGAAAATCCACGGAGCTACAAACCCAGCGCCCTCGGCCCTTCGCCCGGACGCGCCCCATGATCCTCTTCGCGATGCTGGCCATCCGATGGGCCTCCCGATGTTCAACGTTACCCATATAGAAAGATTTTCCG
>JANQKA010000195.1 GCA_028281405.1 Hasllibacter sp.
GCGGGGCGGTTGTTTCCGGCGCGCCCCAAACAGGAGTCCCGGGACCCCCCGCGTGCGCCGCGGGGCGGTTGTTTCCGGCGCGCCCCAAACAGGAGTCCCGGGATCCCCCGCGTGCGCCGGGACGGGTGGATCGGTCGGGGAATTCGGTGGGTCGCGGCGGCGCGGCGGGTCCGGCGGAGACGCAGGACGTCAGAGGTCGTCGTTCAAGGCGTCCGCAACGTCGATCCGGCCGAAATTGCCGAACAGCTGACGCATGAAGGTGATTCCCTTGATGTTGCTGTCGGTCACGCGGCGGGAGAGCGCGATGACGCGTCCGTCCTCCAGGCCGATTCGCTCGATGTTGCTCACCACGTCGTCCCCGTCGAACGAGATAGCGAGAATCTCGCGCTCCGCGGGCTTCGGCTCGCGGTAGGCGTAGTGCACGAACCGCGTCCCCACGTAATAGAAGTCGCCATCCTTCAGTACTCCGGAGGCTCCGGGGGGGCCGATCCGTTCCACCACGCTGTCGCGCGTGTCCACGCCGACCACGATGCCGCGCAGTTCATAATCGGTGGGCGCGTAGCCGTGGTTGCGTTGAACTTCCGAACAGCCGCCGACAATGGCCGCGACGGCGGCCACGGCGGCGGTTTTGAGCGCCGGAGGCATCGATGCCATCGCCGTCCCTTGCCAATTCCTTGATTTCGACCGAACACCGCATATACAATCCCGCCCGACACCGCAAGCGGGCCCCGACAACCGCCTCCGACGAGTACAGACCATGCCGCAGGAACCGGTAGCAGTGACCGACCCGTCCCCCATCGCCGTCAACCGGCTCCGGCGCGACCGCTCCGTCTCCTTCCGCCTCGCGCCCGGCGCCGGGGAACGGGCCGCGCTGGCCGCGGAATTCGGACTCGTCAAATTGCGCAAATTGCGCTTCGAGGGTTTGATCCGCGCGGAAGGCGCTTCGGATTGGCGGCTCACCGGTCGGCTCGGGGCAACCGTCGTGCAGGCCTGCGTGGTCTCCGGCGACCCCGTCTCCTCGCGCGTCGAGGAAAACGTCACGCGGCTGTACACGCCCGACGCGCCCGAGCCGCCCGGGCGGGCGGACGCGGAGGTTGAAATCCCCGACGACGTGGACGTCGAGCCGTTGGGACGCTTCATCGAACCGGCGTCGGTCATGGCGGAGGCGCTGTCGCTCGCCCTGCCGCCGTTCCCGCGGAAGGAGGGTGCCGCGCTCGGCGAGGCGGTGTTCTCCGCCCCCGGCGTCGCGGCGATGACCGACGCCGACGCCCGCCCCTTCGCGGCGCTCAGGTCGCTGGCGGCCGGGAGCGGAGGCGGAGAATGACTCCCGAATGGCGATTCGCGCTTGCGGTCGTTGAAAACTCCTGTATCCTCCCGCTTCCGTTCAACAAGGTCGAAACAGACCGCGCCCGCCGGGTCCATTATCCAAGGGATGGGGCTTTGGCCGAAGCGCGGGCGAACGCCGAGGAAGAGAAATGGCCGTCCCACAGAACAAGATCACCAAGTCGCGCCGCAACAAACGCCGCGCGCATGACTCGCTGACCGCGGCGAATCCCGCCGTGTGCGCGAATTGCGGCGAATACAAGCTCCCGCACCACGTGTGTCCGCACTGCGGATGGTACGCCGGTCGCGAGGTCGTCGCGGCGGGCGACGAACTTCAAATCGAAGAGGAAGTGGCCTAGACCCGCGGCGGCTCGAGGCGGGCGACCCCATGGGGGGCGGCGAACCGGAGATGGACGGTGACCGGCGGGGTGGCGGACTGGTCATTTCCGTCGACGCCATGGGCGGCGATTCGGGGCCCGCTCCCGTGATCGCGGGAATCCAGCGCTGCTCCCGCAAGAACCCCGACCTGCGCTTCCTCGTCCATGGACGCGGGAGCGATCTCGAGCCTTTGGTGAGGCGCAGGCGGGTCGGCCGTGTCGTCGAAATCGTCGACGCGCCGGAAGTGGTGCCGATGGACGAGAAGCCCAGCCTCGCCCGGCGCCGCGGCGGCGAAACCTCGATGGTGTCGACGCTCGAGGCCTTGCGCTCCGAACGCGCCGACGCCGCCGTCTCCTGCGGCAACACCGGCGCGCTGATGGTGCTTTCGATGCTCCGACTGCGCAAATTGCCCGGCGTGAACCGGCCCGCCATCGCCTGCCTCTGGCCGTCCCGCAATTCGCGCGGCTTCAACGTGATGCTCGACGTGGGCGCCGACATCGGCGCCGACGCGAGCGACCTGCTTCAATACGCGCTGATGGGGGCTTCCTACGCCCGGAACGGCCTCGGGATCCAGCTGCCGAGGGTCGGCCTGCTTAACGTCGGCACCGAGGACAACAAGGGACGCTCCGAGCTGAGGCACGCGCAGGAGCTTCTGGCCGAGGCGTCGGGCGGGCAGGATTTCGCCTACATCGGCTTCGTCGAGGGCCGCGACATTCCATCGGACAGGGTCGACGTGGTGGTGACCGACGGTTTCACCGGAAACGTCGCGCTCAAGACCGGAGAGGGAACGGCGACGCTCATCCGCGATTTCCTTCGGGAGGCGTTCAAAGCCACCCCGCTCAGCCGCATCGCGGCGGTTCTCGCCCTCACCTCGCTGCGCCGCCTGTCCAAGCGCATCGACCCCCGGCGCGTGAACGGCGGGGTGTTCCTCGGGCTCAACGGGATCGTGGTGAAGAGCCACGGCGCGGCGGACGCGACCGGCGTGTCCGCGGCGCTTTCACTCGCCGCCGATCTGGCGCGGTCCGGATTTTCCGAACGCGTGGCGCGGCGGATCGCCACCGCCCCCTCCGGCGCCGGCTCCGGCCGGGTCCGGGCGGATGACGCCGCATGAGACGCGCGGTCGCCATCGGCTGCGGCCACTATCTTCCCGAAAGGGTTGTGCCGAATTCCCATTTCGAAGGTTTCCTCGACACGTCGGAGGAATGGATCGAGGCGCGCACGGGCATCGAGCGGCGTCATTTCGCCGCCGAGGGCGAGACGACGTCGATGATGGGCGAGGCCGCGGCGCGCCGGGCGCTGGAGTCCGCCGGGGTGGACGCGGCCTCGGTGGACGCGATCATCGTCGCCACCTCGACGCCGGACCTGACCTTTCCATCCGTCGCCACCATGATTCAGGCCCGTCTCGGCATGACCGGCGGATTCGCGTTCGACGTTCAGGCGGTGTGCGCCGGTTTCGTGTTCGCGCTGTCGAACGCCAACGCCTTGGTGATTTCCGGACAGGCGGACCGGATCCTGGTGGTCGGCGCCGAGACTTTTTCGCGCCTGATGGACTGGAAGGACCGCGCGACCTGCGTCCTCTTCGGGGACGGCGCCGGTGCGGTGCTGCTCGAGGCGGCGGAGGGCGGCGGGACGACCCGCGACCGCGGCGTCCTCGCCACCGACCTGAACTCCGACGGCCGCCACAGGGACATTCTGTACGTCGACGGGGGAGTCTCCTCCAGCCGCACCACCGGCCATCTCCGAATGGAGGGCAAGGAGGTGTTCCGCCACGCGGTGGAGAAGCTCGCCGAAACCGCCCACGCCGCGCTCGCGAAAGTGAATCTCGACGGCGGCGACGTGGACTGGATCGTGCCCCACCAGGCCAACCTCCGGATCATCAAGGCCACCGCCAAGCGGATGGACGTTCCAATGGAGCGCGTCATCGTGACCGTGCGGGATCACGGCAACACCTCCGCCGCCTCGGTCCCGCTCGCCCTGTCGGCCGGCGTGGAGGACGGGTCGATCAAGCGCGGCGACCTGCTGGTGACCGAGGCCATCGGCGGCGGCCTGGCCTGGGGATCGGTGGTGTTGCGCTGGTAACCTCACGCGCCCGCGCATGGTTGACTTCCGCCGCGGTGTCGCGGATACCGCCGCGAGCGAAGGGGGGAGACGATGCCGAACACCCTGACCCGCGTCGGTCTGAGCGAAGCCGTGGCCCGGGAGGTGGGTCTGAGCAAGAACGAGTCCGTGAAACTCGTCGAGAGCGTGATCCGCCATGTGTCGGACGCGATCCTGAGCGGCGAGGGGGTGAAGATTTCGTCCTTCGGCACGTTCCGGACGCGCGAGATGGCCGCCCGCACCGGACGCAACATCGGAACGGGGGCCTCGATTCCGATTCCACGACGCCGCACGCTCGCGTTCCGTTACTCCCCCCGGTTGAGGAAGCGCGTGGCGGACGGCGGCGGGGAGTGATCCGTGACGGGCAAGTCGCCGGACGCGTTCCGGACGATCGGCGAGGTGGCGGAGTGGCTCGACGTTCCGGCGCATGTCCTTCGTTTCTGGGAGAGCCGCTTCACGCAGATCAAGCCGAGCCGCTCCGGCGGCCGGCGCTACTATCGTCCATCGGACATGGCCCTCCTCGCGGGAATCAAGAAGCTCGTCCGCGAGGATGGCGTCAGCATCCGCGACGTGCAGAAAATCCTTCGGGAGAAGGGGGTTCGCCATGTGAGGGAACTGTCTCCGCATCCCGGCGCCGAATTGGTGGAGGACGCGCCCTTGGAGGAGGTTGAGCCGGACGACGCGGACGAGCCCCTCGGAACGATCCTCGCCTTTCCCGGGCCCCAGGGAGCGAAATCGCTCCCCGACCGGCGGGACGCCGGGAAAGGTCCGCCGTCCGACGCCAGCCCGATGTCCCCGGAGGGAGCCCCGTCGGATGCCGCCAAGGACTCCGATCCCCCGCCCCAGTTCGGCGCGCCGGATGATTCGCCGAATCCGGAGGGGGCCCGCGCGGTCGCGGCACCGGACGGCGGCGACGGATCGCCGAAGGTGGCCGCCGGCTCGGCGGCGGGCGCGGACACCGAAGGTGATTCGCCCGGCGATCCCGAAGCGGAGGATCGGCGCCCCGCCCCGGAGCGCGGCGGCGGAGGTCATGAATCGCCGGATGCCGCGGGGCGGGATGGGGCCGCGTCCGCATCCGCGACCGACGACGCGGAGGATGATCCTCCGGGAGATTCCGAAGTGGAGGCGCGCCCTCCCTCCTCCCCGCCAAGCGGAGACGGCGGCGACTTGCCGGACGAAGCCGCGGCATCGGACACCCCGCCCGGGGGCGCGCCGGCCGGCCCAGCGGATCCTTCGTCCGGCGTTTCCGAAGCGGCGGAGTCGCCGCCCGCCACGGTGCCCGGGACCGGCGGCGAATATCCGCGGGATGATTCCAGGGACGCTGAGTTCACGCCATCGTCCGGACCCGCCGGCGCCGAAGACGATTCGTCCGGCGTTTCCGAAGCGGCGGGACCGCCGCCCACCCCGGCATCGGAGGACGGCGGCGAATATCCGCGGGAAGTTTCCAAGGACGCGGAGTTCACGTCATCGGCCGGACCCGCCGGCGCCGAAGACGATTCTTCAGGCGTTTCCGATGCGGCGGGGTCGCCGTCCACCCCGGCGTCCGGGGACGGCGGCGAATATCCGCGGGATGTTTCCAGGGACGCGGGGTTCACGCCTTCGTCCGCGCCCGCCGGCGCCGAAGACGATTCGTCCGGCGTTTCCGAAGCGGCGGGGTCGCCGCCCACCCCGGCATCGGAGGACGGCGGCGAATATCCGCGGGGTGTTTCCAGGGACGCGG
>JANQKA010000201.1 GCA_028281405.1 Hasllibacter sp.
GGTTCTCGGCGCTCTCGTCGAATTATGCCCGTCGAGCTGAACGCTTGACTGTGTTCGCGTTTGCGAGGGACACCGCCAGCTGGACGAAAAAGCGCGGATCGCGGAATGCGCGTCTCGCTGGATGCCGGGGGATCGGAACGCGCGACTCACGGTGCGCGGCCCGCGGGTCGCATGGGGCTGGGCACATGGGCCGCAGCGCCCTGACCTTGGGCCGATTCGCGCTTGACGCGCGTGTCGCATCGCTCTTGTCGAATTATGCCCGTCGCGACGGAGGCTTGGCCGCGGTTCGCGGTTGCGTGGGACGACGCCAGCTGGACGAATATGCGTGGGCCGCGGAATGCACGTCGTGCTGGATGCCGGGGGATCGGAACGTGTGACTCACGGTGCGCGGCTCGCGGGACGCGTGTGGCAGAGCACATTGGCCGCAGCGCCCTGACCTTGGGCCGACGCGCGATTGAGGCGCGGGTCGCGTCGCTCTTGTCGAATTATGCCCGACGCGCTGGGCGCTTGGCCGCGGTTCGGGTTTGCGTGGGACGACGCCAGCTGGACGAATAAGCGCGGATCGCGAAATGCACGTCGCGTTGGATGCCGGGGGATATCGGAACGCGCGACTCACTGTGAGCGTCTCGCGGGACGCATGGGGCTGGACGCATGGGCCGCATAACCCTGACCGTGGGCCGACGCGCGCTTGAGGCGCGGGTCGCGGCACTCTTGTCGAATTTTGCACGTCGCGCTGGACGCCGGGCCGCGGTTTGCGGACGAGTCGGAGGCTTCCAGTAGGACGTGTCAGCGTGGCTCGCGGGATGCAAGCCGCGCGGGATGCCGGGAGATCGGAGCGCGGGACGCAAGAGGGATCGGAGCGCGCGCGTGTTCGACTCGCCGTCATTCGGCAAGACCTCCCGGACGGTGTTCTTGCTTCACTGGGATCTGTTTTCGGGGTACACCATGGCGGGGCGTGGCGTATCCCGTTCCGGTTTGGGATTGCTCATTGGTTTCTCCGGATTGGCGCCATCCCGGTTCGGTGCGGAACTTCCCAATGTAAGCGTGGCATGTCGCCCAGGGCGGTACACGCCCTCTCCCTCCTTCCATCTGAATTCAATCTTGGCCTCCACACCAAGTTCCTTGGCGCAACGGGAAATGATCATGACGGCTTTCGGCGTCGAATCGTTGCAATAAGAGAAGTCGTGGGGATGCACGGGTTTGTATCCGTTGGTCTCCCTCTTGCCCTCGACGAGGGTGGCGCGGGAAATCCGGGACAACTGGCTAAAAGAGCGCACCTTATCCATGGTTGCGGACAGGGCGAGGCGAAC
The DNA here is from genome assembly GCA_028281405.1 of Hasllibacter sp. Lineage (GTDB taxonomy): Bacteria > Pseudomonadota > Alphaproteobacteria > Rhodobacterales > Rhodobacteraceae > JANQKA01. The sequence goes on from JANQKA010000201.1 coordinate 1,311, forward strand.
AAGGTGGTTCCATGACAGGGTGCCGGGTGACTGCCCGCCGAAAGAGGCGCTCGTTACGGTCGTGAATTGGAGCGGCGGTATGTTGTGTTCGCCGTAGTGGAGCGGGGTAACTTCATCGTCGGGAGGGGGCGCCATGGCCGGCCGACGCTTGGGCGGGGCCGCTGAAGCCTCCTCAAATCCGTCCTTCTGAGAAGTCAAGTCTCCACCTGCTTCGTGTTTAATCGTCGAGATGTCCCGCCCGCCGAAGTGGGCCGTGGAAGCATCGTCGTCGGGTGAATCCGCCACGGGCCTCCGAGTCTCGACCGGGGTCGCGGAAGCCCTCACCGCCCCGTCCCCTGAAGGCACCCGATCCCCACTGACCTCGAAGTGGTCGATGAGGCGGGTCACCACTGTCGCCGGGGTGTCGACGAACGCCGTAGCGAGGTTTTGAAGCCGCGCGAAGTCCTCATCGGTGATTTCGATGGTTCTCATTGAATCCTCCATTTCGTCCATGGAATAACGCGGTTTCCGGGAAATCAAGAGCGCGCCTCCGAGGTTGGGTGTCGGCACCTTTTGGTTCCGTGCGCCGCGGGGCCTGCGCGGCGCTGTTCGCGCTGGTTCTCGCGGTGTCGGCACCTTGTGTTGCCGGGCGGCCGAGGGGCCGAACCCTGCCGGGCCCCACGGTGAGGGATCCGGGGCAGAATTACCGCCGGAGCATCACTCGGGTCGCGGGAGCGCCGGCGGGAATATGAAAGCGGGCGTCGTCCTTTTCGGCAACGCCCGCCGACATGGTGTCGCTCATCGCCTCCTCCGAAAACAGCGGCATGGTTTCCCATGACCCCGACGAGTGGATTCCAGAATGAGGGTGCGGGAAAGTTTCCACTTTGAGCGGTAAGCGTGATGATGGTTCCATCCAAGACCACGGGCACGGTTCCGCGAAGCCGTTCGATTTGCTGGACGTTGCCCGGATTCGGCGCGATCCCGCGGGCGGCGTTCTTGTCGCTCGGAAAGATGGCGTCGCCTGCCACATGGCTTCACGCGCAGTTCAGGAATACGGGGTCTGATAATTGGAACCCGCGCTGTCGCATCCGGTCGATCCCGAGTTTTGTGAGTCGAGGTTCATGCTTGGCGGTTTTCTCATCTTCGCTTGGTTTCACTCTTGCCTCCGTGGAACCCTGGGCGCGTGCCGGCCTCCGAAGAACCCCGGGCGCGTGCCTGCCCCCGAAGAACCCCGGGCGTGCGCCGGCCTCCGAAGAACCTTGGGCGCGTGCCGGCCTCAGAAGAACCCTGGGCGCGTTCCGTCCTCCGAAGGCCTCCGGGCGCGTGCACGCCTCCGGAGAACCCCGGGCGTGCGCCGGCCTCCGAAGAACCTTTGGCGCGTGCCGGCCTTCGGAGAACCCCGGGCGCGTTCCAGTCCCCGAAGTACCTCTGGCTCGTTCCTTCCTCAGAAAATCCCCGGGCGCGTGCCCGCCTCCGGAGAACCCCGGGCGTGCGCCGGCCTCCGAAGAACCTTTGGCGCGTTCCGGCCTTCGGAGAACCCCGGGCGCGTTCCAGTCCCCGAAGTACCTCTGGCTCG
>JANQKA010000205.1 GCA_028281405.1 Hasllibacter sp.
GCTCGGACCGTCCGCCCGGGGAAGTCCGAAGCGAAACTTCCGGAAGTGGAGGGAACGGCTTCCGGCGGTCGGTGGCGGAGGCCATCCTCCGATCCCGACCCGGGACGTTTGACGGAAGTGCCCGAACCGCATCGACGGGAATACTCGTCGATCACGCGAATCTCTTCGCCCCGGGATACCGACCGCGGGTCGCGGTCCCCGCGTCCGGGACCGCCGCCGCTTCGCGGCGCGCCTCATGGACGGACCGCGCCGGAGGGTCGGATCAAACCCGCGCCCGTTCCGCCGCCGGTCCCCCGCGCCGGAATCCTCCAACGCGGTCCCGGTGATCCACCAAGCCGAGCCCCCAACCTCTTTCCGCCGCCGGCCGCCGCTGGTAAACCCCGCGCCGGTCAACGAGGTTCCCCCAATGAACGCGCCGCACAGCATGCCCGGATTCTTCACCGACGGCCTTGCCGACAGCGACCCCGAAATCGCCGACGCCATCTCCCGCGAACTTGGCCGCCAACGCGACGAAATCGAACTGATCGCATCGGAAAACATCGTCTCCAGGGCCGTGACCGAGGCGCAGGGATCCGTGATGACCAACAAGTACGCGGAGGGCTACCCCGGCCGCCGCTACTACGGCGGCTGCCGGCACGTCGATATCGCGGAAAACCTCGCCATCGCCCGCGCCAAGAGGCTGTTCGGGTGCGGATTCGCCAACGTGCAGGCGAATTCCGGCAGCCAGGCGAATCAGGGCGTGTTCCAAGCCCTGCTCAAGCCGGGGGACACCATCCTCGGCATGTCGCTCGACGCGGGCGGCCACCTGACCCACGGCGCCAGGCCCAATCAATCGGGCAAATGGTTCAACTCGGTGCAGTACGGAGTGAGGCCGGACACCCTCGACGTCGACTACGACCGGATCGCCGAGCTGGCCGCCGAACACAAACCCCGGATGATCATCGCCGGCGGTTCCGCCATTCCGCGGGTTCTCGACTTCCCCAAGTTCCGCGGGATCGCCGACGACGTCGGAGCGTGGCTGTTGGCGGACGTGGCGCATTTCGCGGGCCTTATCGCCGCGGGGATCTATCCCTCGCCCTTTCCGCACGTCCATGTCGCCACCACCACCACGCACAAGACGCTGCGCGGCCCGCGCGGCGGCATGATCCTGACGAACGACGAATCCATCGCCAAGAAATGCGACTCCGCCATATTTCCCGGCATTCAGGGAGGTCCCCTCATGCACGTCATCGCCGCCAAGGCGGTGGCGTTCGGCGAGGCGCTGAGACCGGAGTTCAAAGCCTATCAGGAACGGGTCGTCGAGAACGCCCAGGCCCTCGCGCGCCGCTTGGCCGCGGGCGGGTTGGACATCGTCACGGGCGGCACCGACACCCATGTGATGCTCGTCGACCTGCGCCCCAAAGGGGTGAAGGGCAACGCGGCGGAAGCCGCGCTCGGCCGCGCCCACATCACCTGCAACAAAAACGGAATCCCGTTCGACACCGAGAAACCCACGGTCACGAGCGGCATCCGCCTCGGCACCCCGGCGGGCACCACGCGGGGATTCGGCGGGGCGGAATTCGAGCGGGTCGCGGATTGGATCGTGGAGGTCGTCGATGGCTTGGCGGCGAACGGCGAGGCCGGGAACGCCGCGGTGGAGGAAAAAGTGAAGGCGGAGGTCACGGAGATGTGCGGCCGCTTCCCGATCTACCAGGGCCTCTGAACACGCCTCCCGGGATTCGTCACGGGCGTCGGGGAGGGGAGCCGATTCTCCCGCCAAAGGCGCGCCGCCACCGCCACCCGCCCGGTGGTCAGATGGCCCGCTTCACGAACGGTTCCCCAACACCCCACCCGCTGCCCGCGAATCCGACGAACGGACGCCCCTCCACGATCAGCGCGCCGGCGAAAGCGCGGCCTCACGCCTTCCGAATATTCCCGGCGATTCACGGATTCGGAACGCGTTGAACACCGCGGCGGCCACGGCGCGGTTCCCGTCATCATCGGTCGATTCCCTCCCTTGCCACGTCGGTTCAAAACGTCAGACGGGATGCGGGCATCCCGCGGACAACACATGGCCAAACATCCGGAACGACGTCCGAACTGGACCAACCGCGCCCGTCGCGCCAATTCGCCCGGCGGGGCGGGAGATGGTGTCCATGTTCGACTCATCCGTTTCCCTTTTCCCCGGGCGTGACCCCGACCGGGAACGCGACGGGGACGACCGTCCGGCGCGCGCGCACCGCCCCGGGCGATCCAACCCGGGCGGTTGACTTGGGCCCGCGCCCGTCCCGTTCCGGAGGCGCTCCGAGGCCTCGCGCAACCGGCCTGTTTCACGCCGAATATCTTCCCGGGCCCAACACCAATCCGTCCGCGGCTTTGGATGACGTCGACGGTGAAGACATCCGGACGCCAACCCATCGCCACGCCGACGCGCGGGAGGAAACATCCCCGCCCGGAGCGCGCGGGATCCCTCCACCGGTCGCATCCCCTCCCCGCAAGAGATCACGCGCACGCGGGACAACCGGCTCTTCTTGCCATTATCCGGCGCCGTTTCCTTTGGAAACCCGCGCGCCGTCGTATTGTCGATCAAGCCCGTCCACTCCGAAAAAATCCTCTCCGGCCAAAAGGCGGTGGAACCTCGCCGTCGATTTCCACTCCACAATCCAGGCGGATCGAAGGCGTATATCTACGCGACTTCGCCGGTCAAAGCGATGGTCGGCGTCGCCGCGGTTCGAAAAGTCGTGAAAATGCCGATTGAGCGACTTTGGTCGGAATTCGAACACGTTGCGTTCATCGGGCGCGGGGACTTCGACAGGTGTTTCGACGGCGTTGAAGAGGGATGCGCTTTGATTTCAGACAAGGCGAACGCCCTTTCGAGGCATTTCCCCTTGAGGGAATTGCGGGAGGGATTCTGATTTGAGCCGCCACAATCATTCCTGGACGCCAAACAATGCCCGCGGATGGCGTTGAAAGGTGGATGACCGGTCGCGGCCTCGTTGACACGGTCGCCCCTGACTGGATCGGGAGGATCACGGTTTCGGAGCCGGTCGCGCCTAATTCAAAGTTGGCGCGGCTCAATAGAATTGACGCATTCGTTCAACAAGCGGATGAATTCCCGAACCGCACACGCCTTGGCGCTCGCCCCGAAGAACCGAGGCAATACGACTGTCGACCACCCAAGGTCGGCA
>JANQKA010000213.1 GCA_028281405.1 Hasllibacter sp.
CTGCTCGCCGATGTCCGGGAGCACAACATGATCGCGTTCAAGCAGGCTTGGAAAAAATTCGACGAGGCGGTTCCGGGCACCGTCCGCATTGCTCCGAAGGGTCTGTTGCGCGACGTGGTCGTGGAAGATTACGAAAACATGGGGCAAATGATAATCGGAAAAACCCCGACGAGCAAGTGGTTGTTTGAACAGATTCAATTCGCGGAAGACGAAATAAATAGCCGTTGACTTGAACCGACGGATGATTTTGCCGTCGCTTCGGCGCCGGGAGTGTCGGTTGGAGGATTGGCGCGTGTCGTCGGATCCGACACCGGTTCGCGGGGGCGCGGGTGTGTGGGGCGATTGAACGGTCCGCGCGGAGGCGGACGGCGCCGAAAGCGCGTATTCGACCGTGGCTGAGTTGCCGTGGGGAGCCACTTTTTGTCGGTTCGGGGAATGATGAACAATGCAAATGCGGGAGAAATTTTCCGAACGGGCGGATTGCCCCGAGGGAAAACGGTCGCTTCGATGAGTTCCGCGGTGTAGGTCGAGGACCGCGCATCACCGATCCCCGATCATCGATTCGGAGCGCGGGCATGTATCATGGCGCACCTTGCGGCGTCCGGCGGAATTTCGGGTCATGTTTCGCCGGAGTGGTCTCCGCGGCGACCGCGTGAATCCTCTGACAGTAGCCGCGAATTCCGCGCGATCAATTACGGGCGGGCCGCGCTTCCGGAACCTCGCGCCCTGGACGGCGCCACGCCGGGAGAACCACGGCGGATGCGCGGTCCCGTCACGCGAAATCGCGCAGGACTTCCGCCACGCTCATGACGTCCTCGCGGGCGCGGTCGAATGCGCCGGCGGTCGAATCTCCCATGGTGCCGCGATTGGTGTGATAGGCCCGCCAATCGGCGTTGATCCTCTCCAACGGGGCCGCGGTCGCCTCGTCGCCTCCGTGGTGGGCGAACGTGAACGGAGCGGGACGAGGTCGGTCACGATCTCGATTTCGTCCACCGTCCGGACGATCCCCCAAAGCTCTTCCGTCCAAGAGACGTGGTTTCGGAGCCGTGCCCGCAACCCCTCAACCCGTGGATGTGGGGGATGATCCCGATCTTGAGCGAGGAACCGCCGCCGCGTCCCGCTTTCATTCGTTGGGGATGATTCGGAAACGACGCGGACGCGCGGCTCCGATGGACGGTGATTTTGCCGGCCCGGCATTCGGTTTTGGGGGGCTGAGGGGACTTACCAGCTGGTTCGCGGACCATCCGGGGGATGCATCGGTTGTCTTTCAGTCACCTTGTCCGTCGTGCTCCTCCTCCCTCCAGATATGGCCGGCCAAGGTGGAGAACAAGATGAATCCAAGGAATACGGCGGGATACCTCAGTAGGGCCTCGACGACATCCAGGCTTCCGGTACCCGTCAAGTCGCGGAGCAAAAGGACCATAATCCAAGGTGTTCCCGTGTAGACGGCCCCGATGGCGCAGACCAGGATGGCCATGCTCGATGGTCTGATGAAGGTTTCGAGCGCGGCTATCCAGAGGACCACGATGGCGAGAAACTTGAAAAACACCTCCCAGACGCCAAAGAGCGGCGCGGGGACGCAGGCCACGGCAAGGATCGTCGCGAGTTCCTTCAGTTCGCGGGAATTAATTTCCGCGGAACTAACGGGCGGGTGCATTTTCATGGTTCGCTCCTTGGTTGCGTGGCGGGCTGGACCCGCCCGCGATGTCGGGAAGAAGCCGCCTTGACGTCGGCGGCTCCGTTACAAGCCCGCGAGTAATCTGGCAAGCACCGCGTTATTGAAATTGCCTTCGTCAGAAATCTCGCGAGGGATTTCTTCCGGTGATGTCCGCCACGTCCGTTTTCGAATCGTCCGCTCAGGCGTTTCCTCCAGGATTCTCGGGTGGGGAACGCCCGATTCGACCTCGAGCAGTGGCTCCGCGGCCGCGGGGAACCGGCGATCTGCACCGTCGCGCGGGTCATGGGAAGAAGGCGGCGCCCCCGGCCGGCGGGGAACGGGCTTACGGGGCGGCCCCCCTCGTCGCGTCCGCCCCGCGCATCAGTGGAGATCGGGGATCGACCGATGGAGCGCTCCCGCGCTCCGTCCACGGGGGGCGCACATGGAGCCGCGTCACTCGTCGGAATTCAGCGCTTCGATCCTCGCCTCGTTCCGCGCCGATGTCCTCACGACATCGCGCAAGGCGTCTTCCAAATTCAATCCCCTCCGTTCGACCGTATCAAGTCGCCTTTCAGTCCCTTCGGCCAGTGCTTCGAGATCCTCGTCGACCTTGGCGCCGAGGGCCTCCATCGCCCCGGTGTTGGCGTCGACCCTGACGCCGAGGGCCTCCATCGCCCCGGTGTTGGCGTCGACCCTGTCGCCTAAGGCTTCCACGGCCTCGGTGCTGGCTTTCACCGCCTCGGTGTTGGCGTCGACCTTGACGCCGAGGTTTCGAATCATCTCGGCGTTGGCGTCGACCTTGACGCCGAGGTTTCGAATCGCCTCGGCGTTGGCGGCGACCAACGCCCTGGTGGCTTCAACTTGTGCATCCAACCGCGCGGTGTCGCGCGACTCACCCCGCTCCTGCAGGTACAAGCCCACGAGCAACCCGGCGATAATCGTGCCGATCACATTTTGCCACGTCACGATATTCGCGAGGGCTTTTCTGGCCGTGTTTATCGTCATGTCCGTTCCTCCTTTCGATTCGATCCGCCCCATGATCGAGGCGTAGGCGTGGATTGTCAAGCCATCCCGAAGGCGGGTCGGCCCGGATCACCCCCGCGGCAACCGCGATTGCGCCAGTATGATGCGCCGCACATGGTTCCGCAAGTCCCCGGGCGTGTGTGGCGGCGCTTCCGGGTGGAACGCATGGCGGGTGGGCAAGTGTCCGCTTCGGTGAAGTCCGCGCTTTCGCCGTGGGTCTCGAAACGCCGATGCCCAACCATCGGCCTCGGAGCGGGGAAAGGGAAGCGGCGCGCGTGAAGGGTTTTGACCGGATTTCGGCTTGGGAAAATTCCTCCCAAGGAGTTGCGGCGGAGACCCGGCGACCGGTTCGACCACCTCGGAGGTATCCAATCCTTGCGAACCGAGTCATCGGAACCCGCGCCCGGGAAGGCGCCGGCCGCGGGGAGCACGTCCATCGTTTTCCTGGTCCGGAACCTCGCGCCCGGGAAGGTGCCCTCCGGAAGCCGAATTCGTTTCCGAAATCGGGCGCCGGAACCCGCGCGCCCGGAAAGCCGCCGCCGGGTGGCCTCGGCTGATGCGCGGCCCGGTCACGCAAATTCGCGCAGGACTTCCGCCACGCTCATGACGTCCTCGCGAGCGCAGTCGAAGGCGCCCGCGGTCATGCGGATCACGAATCTCCCTTGGTGCCGTGTCTGCGTGAGATAGACCCGGCCATCGGAGTTGATTTTCTCCAACAGTGCCGCGGTCGCCTCGTCGCCGCCGCGGTGGGCGAACGTGAACAGCGCGAGACGCGGTTCGGTCACGATCTCGAAATCGTCCATCGTCCGGATGATCCCGCAAAGCTCTTCCGTCCAGGCGACGTGGTTCCGAATCCGCGCGCGCAACCCCTCCAACCCGTGCGCGCGGAGGGTGAACCAGATCTTGAGCGCGCGGAACCGCCGGCCGAGCGGGACGGTCCATTCGTTGTAGTTGACGATGTCCCCGTGCTCCGGCGTCTCGAGATAATCCGGTCGCATGCCGAGGGTGCGCACCTGCGGCCCGGGGTCCGCGAGGAATTGGACGGAACAGTCGAACTGGACGCCGAGCCACTTGTGGGGATTGAACACGATGGAATCGGCCTCCTCGACGCCGGCCCAGATTCCGCGGAATTCCGGGCAGATCATCGCCGACCCGGCCCATGCGGCGTCGACATGCGTCGGGAGGCCCTCGTCCTTCGCCACCTCCAGGCACTCGGCGAGGCGGTCGGTCGCTCCGATGGACGTGCCGCCGACGCAGAGCACGACGCCCGCCGGAACAAGCCCCGCCGCGCGGTCCGCGGAGACCGCCTCTTTCAGGGCCCGCCCGGTCATCGCGAAATCGGCGTCGGTTTCCACCTTCACCAGATTGTCCCGCCCGATGCCGGACAGGCCGACCGCCTTGTCGACCGACGAATGTGCTTGCGACGACGCGTAGACGCGCAGCGGAGGGCCGCCGAACAGACCCTTCCGCGAGGCGTCCCAATCCGTCGCCCGATCCCTCATGGTCAGCACCGCCGACAGCGTCGCGGTGGTCGCCGAATCGTGGATCGTGCCGGTGAACCGCCCGGGCAGGCCGAGCGCCGCGGCGAGCCAGCGGACCATCACGCCCTCGATCTCGGTCGCCGCCGGCGACGTCTGCCAGAGCATGCACTGGGCCGACATCGCGTTGGCGAGCTGTTCGGCCCACATCGACGCCGGGGAGGCGTTGGCGGGAAAATACGCGAAGAAGCGCGGATGCTGCCAATGCGTCATCGCGCCGGGCACGAGGCGTTCGAAATCCGCGAATATCTCCTCCGGGCTTTCGGGTGCTTCCGGAGCGGCGGCGGGCAGTTCCGCGGCGACGGCGCCGGGTTCCGCCGCCGGTCGGACGGGGCGCTCGCGCAGCGTCCGGTGGTATTCGGTGGCCCAGTCCGCCGCGCGTTTGGACCAGTGGTTCAGATCGTCGTGATTCACCGTCCGTCCTCCAACATGGCGTCGATCCGGCGGCCCGGCGCGGCGCGCGCGAGCCCCGTGAAGTCGCCTTCCGAGAGTATCGCCCGGCCCACGTCGAGGACCGCGGCGTGGGTCACGCGCGCCAAGGCGGAACCGAGGGAGATCCGCGCCACGCCGAGGCGCGCGTGGTCGGCGAGCGACAGGCGGGACCATTCGCCCGCCGCGAGAGCGTTCACCGGCTTCGACGTGGCGGAGACGACGCGTCCGAGATCGGCGCGGGTTCCGGGAAACGGCACATACAGGCAGTCGGCGCCGGCCGCGTCGAATGCGGCGACCCGCCGCAAGGCCTCGTCGATGCCGTAATGCCCGTTCATGACGCCGTCGGCGCGGGCGCAGAACACGAAGTCGCGGGGCAGGGCGCGGGCCGCCCCGGCGCCCGCCCGGACGCGCTCCACGGCGATCTCGAAGGCGTAGGGGCCGCCGGAGCCGAAATCCTCGTCCTCGACGGATATGCCCGCGAGGCCCGCGCCGGCGGCGAGGCGCACGGTTTCCGCGACCGTGTCCGGATCGTCCCCGAAGCCGTTCTCGAAGTCGCCGGACACGGGAACGGAGACCGCGGCGACGAGGTTTTCCGCGTGGGCCAGGGCCTCGTCGCGGCTCACGCGGCCTCCGTCCCGGCGCCCCAGGGTGAAGGCGTGCGCGGCGGAGGACGTGGCGATGGCGGCGGCCCCCATGCTTTCCAGCATCTTCGCCGATCCGGCGTCCCAGGCGTTCGCGAGGACGAAGGGGTCGCCGGGCCTGTGCAGATCCCGGAAGACGCTCATCGGGCCGCCCCCCGTTGGGGTGGGTGGAAACATGTCCCGCGGACGGTCACGCGACGCTCCTTCCGGCGGGCGCGCGCTCCCGCGCGGCGGCGGTTTCGCCGGCGAGGTCGAGCAAGGCGGCGATCGCCGGTTCGAGAGTCGAATCGTCGACCGTGAGCGCCACCCTGACGTGACCGGAGGCGGCCTCGCCGAAGCCTTCGCCCGGCATGACCGCGATCGAGCTCCGGGCGAGGAGATTCTCGGCGAATTCGACGCCGGTCCTCCCGGTTGCTCGGATATCCAGCATGACGTACATCGCGCCTCCCGGCGGGATCAACCGGACGACGTTTTGCTTGGCGACGAGTCGCTCGACGATACCCCGGCGCCGGCGGAAGGGCGCGGCGGCGCGTTCTTCGAAGGCGGGGCCAAGACGCAGGCCGGACAGCGCGGCGTCCTGTATGAAGCCGGCGATGCCGTAGGTCGTCGTCACGGCGAGATCGGCGAGCCGCCCGATCACCTCTTCGTCGGCGACGACCCAGCCCACCCTGAATCCGGTCATGGCGTGGCTTTTGGACATGGACCCAACGACGATGATCCGCCGCTCCATGTCCGCGCGCCGCCGCGGGCTGAAATGTTCCCCCTCCCAGACCTGCGTGTCGTAGACCTCGTCGGAAATCAGCCACAGGTCCGCGTCGACGCAGGCGTCGGCGATCTCCTCCACCGTCCCGCGGGGGTAGACCACTCCGGTCGGGTTGTTGGGCGTGTTGATCAGGAGGCTGGAGGCGCCGGGGGAGGCGGCCCGGCGGACGTCCTCCGCCGTCGGCAGGAAGCCGTTCCCGCTGGCCGCGGGCACCGGAACGGGAACCATCCCGCAGGCGCGGACCGTCTGGGGATAGGTCGCGTAGTAGGGATCGATCAGCAGCGCCCGGTCCCCGGGGTCGCCGACGGCCATGTGCGCGGCGAAGAGCGCGGCCTGGCCTCCGGCGGTGACCAGGACGTTTTCGCGGCCGGTGGGCACTCCCGTGCGGGCCAGCGTCCGAGAGGCGATCGCGTCCCGCAGTTCGTCCGTGCCGGGAATCGGGGCGTATCCCGTGTTTCCGGCGGCGGCCGATCGGCGCATCTCCTCCAGGATGGAGGCGTCGACGGATTCGTCGGGCTCTCCGATGGTCAATTCCACCACGTCCCGTCCCGCCGCCTTCGCGGCCTTGGAAGCATAATAGAACTCCCAAGGGTCGGGTCCGCCGCCGTTTATGTTGGTGATTCGTTTCGAAAGCCGCATGGCCGGAAGGGAACCGTGATTGGGGTGGTTGTCAACCGTGCCGGGCGCGCTTGAAAGCGCGGGGTGGGCCGTGGCACGCGGCGCGCGGGCCATCCACCCGGCCGCGGACAGAAACCGAACGGAAGCGACGCCGCTTTCTCGGCGTTGAAGCCCGGGGGAACTTCGGGAGGGTGGGTTGCCATCACGCCGATGCATCGATTCGAATACCGCATGGCCGGAAGGAAACCGTGAGCGGGGCGATTGTCGTCCGATCCGGTCGAGCATGGAGCGCGTGACCCGGCCGGGGTGGGGTGGTGGGGCGGCCCGAGGCCATTCACCCGGTCGCGGACGAGTATCCGAACTTAAGCGGCGCCGCGTTCGCGGCCTTTGAAGGCCGGGGGGCTTGAGGAGGTTGGAGTTGACGTTCACACCGATGCTTCGCTTCGAAAGCCGCATGGCCTGAAGGAAACCGTGAGCGGGGCGGTTGTCGTTCAATCCGTTCGAGCATGGAAGGGGAGATCCGGCCGGGGTGGGGTGTTGCGCGCGGCGCGCGGCCCGCGGTCCGCGGCCCGCTGAACATCCAATTGGTCGCGGACGGATTTCCGAACGGAAGCGGCGTCGGTTTCTCGGCCAATGAAGGCCGGGGGGCTTTGGGAGGCTGGAGTTTCCGTTCACGCAGGCACTTCGATTCCAATGCCGCATGGCCGGAAGGAAACTTGAGCGGGGCGGTTGTCGTCCGATCCGGTCGGCATGGAAGCGCGCGTTGCTTCGGGGGCGCGGCCGCGATTCCGGGCAAGGGTCGATCCAACGGTCGCTCCATGCCTGAGACCGAAGATATCCGCGATGACCGGCGCGAAAGCCGCCACGCTCCGAATCCCTTGGTTTCCCCGGCCAATCCATTTACCGTCGCGCCGGTCCAAGCCCTTCCGAAATCGCGCGCGGGAGTCCTGCACCCCCCTGCCAGAGGCCAAAACCCACACCGCGATCGCGACCAGATCGTATCCGTCCACCTTTTCGAGGCCCGATACGCACTCTTTCACATCATCAATTTGGGAAGAAACTTCGGCCCCGCTCAATTCGAACACTGGATTGTAATCCGCCAAGCGACGGGTCGCCCGCAATTCCATTAACATTCGCGCGAACTTCAGAATCTTCGGAGGAAAATCGACATTTTCCGCCTCGCGGCAGGCGTTCGCCGCAATCGCGTGGCGCAACATGCGTTGAATTTCAATCCAAGCTTTGTAGGGGCCGTCGGTGCCGACCAACTCGTCGCCGCACATCCTCGCCAGCGAGGAAGAGCGCGTAATAGGGCCCGTTGACGCCCCCCCCGCAGTTTTTCCTGAACTTGTCCCGGCGCTCCGAGACTCTCGAAGAGAATTTCGGCGGTCGCGAGAATTCCCTTTGGAGACGATTTACCGGCCATGATCCGCGTCCTCCGCCTTCATCATCCGGACAATTGTGTAACCGGGATACACATCGTCCTGCGTGGCTTTGATGATTTCGCCGCGAAGTTTGCCAAATTTGCTGGCGAATCCCATCGCCTGCATTTTTTCCCGCGTCAGGCCCTTTTCGAAATAGACCTTGACATACAGAAATTCACCAGGAAACGTCTCATAGGAGAACTCGTCGGTCATCTCCATTTCGACGTACCGCGCCAGATCGCCGAATTCGTCAGCGACCATCTTTTCAATGTCCGCGCGGAGATCATCGGTGATTGCCAAGCGACCTCTGCCAATGTTCACAAAGTAGCGCTTGGCCGAATTGGATGCTCCCCCGTTGGAGTCGATTGAACCGTCGCGCCGCTGTCGCTCCAATTCTTCGAATTTGTCCTCGACCAACTTTTCGATGCGCGCGCGGAGATCGTCGTCGATATCCATGTGCCTTCTCCCGTGTTCGCCAAGCGGCGCTTGGCTGATTTTGTTGCCCCCCCGGTGGGGGTGGACCGGCGCGCCGTAGCCGCGCCGTTCGATCTGAATAACTTGCCGTCGCCAGCCGCCGAGCGACCGCCGACCACGGTCCGCGGAAGCCGGAGACGGAGAAACCGCCCATCGCGCCGCTCCCGGATCGCCCACCGAGCGGCGGTCTCACGCGCTCCCGCCCGATTCGACCCTTGGGAGGCGGGGCACAAGCATGCGCCAACGTAATCGGCCACCCGGTCGCCGTCAACAGGCGGTCCTCCAATCGATGGAAGCGGTCGAAAGCGGAACGGATGGCCGCGGCCGACGCGATGTCGCGTTCCCGGCCTCCGGTGGAGAACGGAGGTGGTCGAAACCGCCCGGTGCCGGATCCGGCGCAATCGTCCCTCATTCCTTCTCCAAACTCCAAGCGTCGATGGTGACGCCGCCATCCAATCGGGACGCGGCGAGACCTTCTGCCCGACCATGCCACGGTTCTCCGGTCCACGCAACCCGCTTCGACGCTCACGGAACCCGGATCGACCAAACCCAACAATAACCGTGGCCATGGACGATCCATCTCGCAACGGCGCGGACATTCCGGATTACGACCCGGGAGCGTATTGGCAGCCATTGCCGCGTCCCGGCCCGACATGACCCGTCCCAATATCAGTCGCATTCGCAGCCGGGCATTCCCGGACAAGGGGTGGTTCAAGCCCCGCTCGATGCCGGGAGACCAAGAGATCCTTGATGACGGAGCAAAACCACCGCACTCCGATCCCTTGATTCCCCGGCAAATCTATTTTCCGTCGCGCCCGTCCAAGCCCTTCCGAAATCGCGCGCGGGATTCCTGTATCCCCTTGCCCGAGGCCAGAACCCATACCGCGAACGCGACCAGATCGTAGCCGTCCACCTTTTCGAGGCCCGAGATGCACTCTTTCACATCATCGATTTGGGAAGAAACTTCGGACTCGCTCAATTCGAACACCGGATTGTAATCCGCCAAGTGACGGGTCGCTTGCAATTCAACGAACAATCGCGCGAACTTCAGAATCTCCGGAGGAAAATCGACACTTTCCGCCTCGAGGCAGGCTTTCCTCGCGACCGAGTGACTCAGCATACGTTGGATTTCGACCCAAGCTTTGTAGGGGCCATCGGGGCCGATCAACTCGTCGGCGCACATCCTTCCCAGCGCGAGGAACAACGCGTAATAGAGCCTGTTGACGACCCCCCGCAGTATTTCCTGGACATGTCCCGGCGTTCCGATACTCTCGAAGAGAATATCGGCGGGCGCCAGAATGCCCTCTGGCGACGATTTACCGGCCGTGATCCGCGTCCTCCGCCTCCATCACCCGGACAAAGGTGCAGCCGGGATACACATCGTCCCGCGTGGCGTTGATGATTTCTCTGCGAAGCTCTCTGAATTTTCTGGAGAAATCCATCGCCTGCATTTTCTCCCGCGTCAGGCCCTTTTCGAAATAGACCCTGACAAACAGAAAATCACCCGGAAGTGTCTCGTCTGAGAACTCGTCGGTCATCTCCATTCCGACGCGCCGCGCCAAGTCGCCGAATTTATCCGCGACCATCTTTTCGATGTCCACGCGGAGATCATCGGTCACAGCCATGCGTCCTCTTCCAATGTTCACAAAGTAGCGCTTGGTCGAATTGGATGCTCCCCCGTTGGAGTCGTTTGAACCGTCGTGACGTTGCCGCTCCAATTCCTCGAATTTGTCCTCGACCAACTTTTCGATGTGCGCGCGGAGATCGTCGTTGATATCCATGTGCCTTCTCCCGTGTTCGCCAAGCGGCGCCTGGTTGATTTTGTTGACCCCCGATTGGGATGGACCGTCGCGCCGTTGACGCACCGTTCGAGCTGAATTTCTTGCCGTCGCCCGCCGCCGAGCGACCGCCGACCATGGTCCGCGAAAGCCGGAGACGGAGAAACCGCCCATCGCGCCGCTCCCGGATCGCCCACCGAGCGGCGGTCTCCCGCGCTCCCGCCCGATTCGACCCTTGGGAGGCGGGGCACAAGCATGCGCCAACGTAATCGGTCACCCGGTCGCCGTCAACAGGCGGTCCTCCACTCGACCGAAGCGGTCGAGAGCGGAACGGATGGCGGCGGCCGACGCGATGTCGCGTTCCCGGCCTCAGGTGGAGACCGGAGGCGGTCGAAACCGCCCGGTGCCGGGTCCGGCGCGTCGAATCGTCCCTCCTTCCTTCCCCAACTCCAAGAGTCGACGGTGGCGCCGCCATCCAACCGGGACGTGGCGAGGCCAACAACCCGACCATGCCAGGGTTGCCGGTCCACGCTACCACTTCGACGCCCGCGGCGCCCGAATCGGACCAGAGCCGAATCCGGCGTGGCGATTCGTCCCTACTTCCTTCATCAATTCCAAACGTCGATGGGACGCCGCGTCCGCCCAGACCCGCGAAGGAGAAGCGACCATGTCGCCGCCCGCACGTCAATGCGCGCAGGTCCGGTTTCGGCCATCTCCTCCGCGAATGTCGATTCGCCGGTCGCGGGGATGAAGGGTCGGAAGGGCGGATCAACCACTTCCCCACGAACACCCGATTCTCCGACCGGTGGCGCGGATGAGCGGTGGGGCGGTTTCAGCCGCCGCCGCCGCAATGTCCGATGTGCTCCGGACGGAGTGGACGTTTGGACGGTTGGCACCGACCTCTCCGACGAGGACGGCGGTCCGTCCGAAGGCGGCGGGGATCCGTCCGCCCAAAAATCGCTCCGTGCGGCGTGGACGTTGGGACGGTTGGCGTCGACTCCGCAGCGGATGACGGTCGGACCGCCCGCGGCGTGGACCCTTCCGCAAGGAATCTCTTCGGCGGAAATCCTGTGTTGCGGGGGAAGCCATCCGACATCCCGGCTACTTGAGGGCCGCGACCCGCGATCGCGGATTTCGCATCACTGCGCGACACCGGCCGGCGGTTCCGACGAAATCGCCCAGGATGACGGAGGATGGCCGCGCGCGGGGAGGCGCGACGAGTTCCGCCGGACTCCGCGACACGATGATCCGGGCGGTTGAGGAATTCACCCCGATCCGCCCTTCGAACGCTCCGACGCGGGTTTGCGGGGCGACGGTCCTGGACCACGCGAATCCGGGAGCGCCGGACTCGGTTGTGGCCGACGCGCGGTTCCGGTAGCACCGGCGCGCGTCCGGGGCCGGTGATGCCGTGTCGGATCGTGGACGCCGCCCCGCGTTCACCAGTGGAGAGATCACCTTCGCCAAGTGGATATTGTCTGCGCCAACGCATGTATCCCCGCGGATCGCGTGACGATTCACCGGGGAGGCTACAACAGGCTCACGAATTTCACGCCGAATCACGTTGAATCGGGATTTGATTCCAGATTTGAACCTCCGCTCGCCCAAGGCTCCGGCCATCGCGCGCGAGTTCGCGCAGCCAAACCGGGGGATGGCGGTTCCCCTCTGCCGGTTCGGCGGCGAATCGGAAATCGAGTGCCTCCGCGACGGACCTTCGGGGAGGTCTCCTCCGCAGCGCCAGAGGGCGCTGACCATCGCGTCCGCGCTCAGCTAACGAGACGTGACGGATGTTCCGCGTCACTCGTCGGGATTCAGTGCTTCGATCTTCGCCTCGTTGCGGGCCGAACTTTTCACGACTTCGAGCAATGACCTCTCCAACAAATCTCCCCGCCGCTCGACGGCTTCGAGTCGCCCGTCCGTCTTTTCGATAAACGACTCGAGGTCCAAATCGATCTTGTTGCAGATGGCCCGGATCGCCTCGGCGTTGGCCAAGGTCGCCTCGGTGTTGGCGTCGACCTTGACGCCGAGGACTCGGGCCGCAGCGGTTTTGGCTTGGACCGCCGCGGTTTTGGCTTGGACGGACATCATAATTAAGTCGTGGCTGGCCTCGTTCCGCGCCGAGACACGGGACGCGTCCCACCCCTGCAGCAACAAGCCGCCCATTAGCAGGATGATGATTCCCGAAGGGATTTGCTCCTTCGTGAAAAAGCCTTCCCGGGTTCCATCCCGTGTGTCGCTCGCCATGTTCTTTCCTTCCGACTGAACCGAGTCACCCCATGGTCGGGGCGAAGGTTAGGTTTGTCAAGGCGTACCCCCGCCGCGCGCCTCGCGCGATGTCGGGCGGACCCCCCGCGTTTCGACCTTATGGCATGCCCCGCCCATTTCCACAATGGTCGAAACGCGAGTCGGTTCCGCAAGGCCGGTTCCGACGGCGCGCCGTGAGTCGCTTCGATGAGTCCCGCGGAGTCAGCCGGTTGTTCGGGAGGCGCCAATCTGCAACGGAAACCGCACCGCCGGTCCGCGCCAGGGATTTGTCGGGCGGTGATTCCGGGATGGGCGCGCCCCGCCCCGAGGCGGCGGCGTGATGATTGGATCGCCGATTCCTTCGATTCCATGGTTTCGTGAAAGGGAAACGGAGGTCGCGGTTCCGGAATTTCCGGTGCCCGGGTGGAGGCGAAGGTCCGGGGCGAGGCGGCCTCCGCGCCGGATGATTCGGATGAACAGCGGCTCGGAGGGGCGCCCACGGCGGTCGGTCCGGGGCGGAAGCACCGAGGGGTCATGCGAATCTCGCCGTATTTTCGCCATTGGAATTACCCCGCCGAGCCGATGCGGTAGGCCGCGTCCCGCCGCAACGCCCCGTCGACGCGGGGGGCCGATTCACGACGCGTCGACCGCGCGCTGAACACGAAGACGCGGCGCGGGCCGCCGGCAGCCGCCATCCCCGCCCGGACCCGCGAAGGCGGCGCGAAGGCGACGCGGCCATTCGCCTCCCGCGGCGTCAATGCGCGGAGGTCCGGTTCCGACCATCTCCGCCGCGGATGCCGATTCGCCGCTTGCCGGGCGTGGAAGATTGAAAGGGAGGATTCACCCCTTCCTCCACGAACAGCCGATCATCCGACCGGTGGCGCCGACGCGCGGAGGGGCGGTATCGGCCTCCGTCGCGAAGTCCGATTCGCTCCTGGCGGAGTTGACGTTCGGACGGTCGGCGCCGACCTCTCCATCGCGGGCGACCGCCGTCCCGCCGGCGGCGTGGACCCGACCGCCCAAAATTCCCCCGGGCGGCGTGGAAGATCGGAAGGAAGGATTCACCCCTTCCTCCGCGAACAGCCGATCCTCCGACCGGTGGCGCGAAGCGCGGAGGTGCGGTTTTGGCCGCCGCCAGGAAGTCCGATTCGCTCCGGGCGGCGTGGACGTTCGGACGGTCGTCGCCGACCTCTCCATCGCGGGCGACCGCCATCACGCCGGCGGCGTGGACCCGTCCGCCCAAAAATGCCTCTGGCGGCGAGGAAGATTGGAAGGGCGGATTCACCCCTTCCTCCACGAACAGCCGATCCTACGACCGGTGGCGCCGACGCGCGGAGGTTCGGTTTCGGCCGCCGCCGCGAAGTCCGATCCGCTCCGGGCGGCGTGGACGTTCGGACGGTCGGTGCCGACCTCTCCATCGCGGGCGGCCGCCGGACCGTCGGCGGCGTGGACCCGTCCGCCCAAAATTGCCCCGGGCGGCGTGGAGGATTGGAAGGGCGGATTCACCCCTTCCTCGACGAACGGCCGATCCTACGACCGGTGGCGCCGACGCGCGGAGGGGCGGTTTCGGCCGCCGCCGCGAAGTCCGATTCGCTCCGGGCGGCGTGGACGTTCGGACGGTCGTCGCCGTCCTCTCCATCGCGGGCGACCGCCGTCCCGCCGGCGGCGTGGACCCGCCCGCCCAAAAATGCCCCGGGCGGCGTGGAGGATTGGAAGGGAGGATTCACCCCTTCCTCGACGAACGGCCGATCCTCCGACCGGTGGCGCCGCCGCGCGGAGGGGCGGTTTCGGCCGCCGCCGCGAAGTCCGATTCGCTCCGGGAGGCGTGGACGTTTGGACGGTTGGCGCCGACCACCATCCACGGACGGCGGTCGGCCCGCCGGCGGCGTGGATCCGTCCACCAAAAAAAATCGTTCCGGCGGGAATTCCGGGGTTGCGGCCGCCGCCGCCGCCCGCTATCCCGGGCCGATGGGAACCGCGATCCGCATATGTGGAATCTGCATTACCGTGTGACACCAGTCGCGCGGCGCTCCCGCATGATCATTCACGGATGACGGAGGTTGGGCCCGCGCGGGAGAGGCGCGATGACCACCATCAGACTCCGCAACACCATGACCGGGAGGGTGGAGGAATTCACCCCGATCGACCCGTCGAACGTGCGCATGTACGTTTGCGGGCCGACGGTCTACGACCGCGCCCATCTGGGGAACGCCAGGCCCGCGGTGGTGTTCGACACGCTGTTCCGGCTGCTTCGGCACGCATACGGGGCCGATCATGTCGTTTACGTCCGGAACATCACCGACATCGACGACAAGATAAACGCCCGCGCAGCCGAGACCGGACGGTCGATCCGCGACATCACCGACGAGACCGCCGCGTGGTATGCGGAGGACATGGCGTCGATCGGCAACCTCGCGCCGACCCATCAACCGCGCGCCACGGACTACGTGCCGAGGATGGTGGAGATGATCGCCGACCTGATCGGGAAGGGCCACGCCTACGCGGCGGAGGGCCACGCGCTTTTCGCGGTGGACAGCTGGCGTGACCATTACGGCAAGCTCTCGGGCAAGTCGGTGAAAGACATGATCGCGGGGGCGCGGGTCGAGGTGGCCCCCTACAAGCGCAACCCGATGGATTTCGTGCTTTGGAAGCCCTCTGACGGAGACCTGCCCGGGTGGGACAGCCCGTGGGGAAGGGGCCGGCCGGGTTGGCACATCGAGTGCTCGGCGATGGCCTTCGACCTGCTGGGCGGGAATTTCGACATACACGGCGGTGGCGGCGACCTGAAGTTTCCCCACCACGAGAACGAAATCGCGCAGTCCCGCTGCGCCCATCCCGACGCCGGGTTCGCGCGGTACTGGCTGCACAACGAGATGCTGCTGGTCGACGGCCGGAAGATGTCCAAGTCGCTCGGCAATTTCCTCACGGTGCGCGACCTGCTCGACCAGGGGGTGTCCGGCGGGGCGGTCCGGTTCGCGCTGCTGTCGACCCACTACCGCAAGCCGATGGATTGGAACGCGGAAAAGCGCGACGCCGCCGAAGAGACCCTGCGGAGATGGCGGAAGGTGATCGGCGGCGCCGACGCGGGGCCGCCGGACCCGGAGGTGGTCCGGGTCCTGTCCGACGACCTCAACACGGCCGGCGCCATCGCCGAGCTCCACCGGCTTGCGGCCGAGGGACGGGCGGAGGCGCTCGCCGGGTCCGCCGCGCTGCTGGGACTTGCCGGACCGGAACCACTGGGACGGGAGCGCGCCATAGATCCCGGCGGCGAGGCGCTCGTCGGGAAGCTCGTCGAAGAGCGGGCCGCGGCCAGGAAGGCCGGGGACTTCGCGCGGGCCGACGAGATCCGGGGCGCGTTGACCGCCGCCGGGGTGAGGATCAACGACACGGCGGAGGGTTCCGCCTGGGAATTCGGCCCGGAGTTCGACGCCGGGAAATTGGAGGAAGCGGGATGACGGGCAATTCCTCGAAAGTCTCCGGCGCGGGCGTCGGCCGAACCCGGAGCCGGCGAAATCCGGAGCGCGCCGGCCGCCGCCGGAGCGGGTATCAACGACACGGCGGATGGCTCCGATTTGGAAATCGGGCCGGAGTTCGACGCCGCGATATCGGAGGAAGCGGGATGACGTGCAATTCCGCGAAAGTCTCCGGCGCGGGCGTCGGCCGAACCCGGAGCCGGCGAAATCCGGAGCGCGCCGGCCGCCTCCGGGACGAGAATCAACGACTCGGCGGATGGCTCCGATTTGGAAATCGGGCCGGAGTTCGACTCCGCGAAAACGGAGGAAGCGGGATGACTGGCAATTCCTCGAAAGTCTCCGGCGCGTGCGCCGGCCGAATCCGGAGCCGACGAAATCCGGAGCGCGCCGGCCACCGCCGGTGCGGGTATCAACGACGCTGCGTATGGCTCCGATTGGGAAATCGGTCCGGAGATCGACGCCGCGAAATCGGAGGAAGCGGGATGACGGGCAATTCCGCGAAAGTCTCCGGCGCGGGCGCCGGCCGAAGCCGGAGCCGGCGAAATCCGGAGCGCGCCTGCCGCAGCCGGGGCGGGTATCAACGACACGGCGGATGGCTCCGATTTGGAAATCGGGCCGGAGTTCGACG
>JANQKA010000256.1 GCA_028281405.1 Hasllibacter sp.
GGAAGAGCGGAGGAGGGTTCCACGGGTAACCGGTGGCCGGGGCCGCCGCGTGTTCATCCTGTTTCACCGGGCGTTCATCCAATCGCCGACAGCTTTCCCGCTCGTTCCGGCAGGCCAAGCGCGGTGCGCGCGTCGGGCATTGGGCGGCCGCAACGGCGCGAACTTCGGGATAAGCGGAGGAGGGTTCCCCGAACAACCGGTGGCCGGAGCCGACGCGTGTTCATCCTGTTTCACCGGTCGTTCACCCATTCGCCGTCAGCTTCCCCGCGCGTTTCGGTAGGCCAAGCGCGGTGTGCGTGTCGAGCATCGGGCGGGTGCCACGGCACGAACTTCGGGAAGAGCGGAGGAGGGTTCCTCGAGAAACCGGTGGCCGGAGCCTCCGCGTGTTGCTTTACAAAGCCGGTTCACTCCCGTGAACGCGTCGCCGCGCACGGGGCGGGTCTGTCGTCATTTTCAACAAACCGCGCCGGGGTCCGACGCGATTCGCGGCGAATTCGCCGATCAAGTTCGGCGCGGGAAGTGGCACGGAGCGCCGGAATGCCGGCGCTCCGTAGAAAATTCAGAGTCGGACACGTTTCATCCCGGGCACCCGAGCGTTCTCAAGACATTCGACCATGAGATCGTACTCCCCGTCGGAGACGAGCAAGATATTGCCGTCCGCATCCCTGCAGCGCCAACCAAATTTCTTGTCTTTGGTTTTGAAGATTTGCCAGATGCGACCATGTTTGTCCTCGCATGATCGGAGCAAATTTTTTTTCGTGTCCTTGTCGAAATAGTGGTTCGGCGGGATATTCGGGGACGGGACACAGGTCAACCCGGGCAACTCCGCG
This sequence comes from Hasllibacter sp., assembly GCA_028281405.1. Lineage (GTDB taxonomy): Bacteria > Pseudomonadota > Alphaproteobacteria > Rhodobacterales > Rhodobacteraceae > JANQKA01. The sequence continues at coordinate 831 of JANQKA010000256.1, forward strand.
TTCCGACGGCAGACAGCCATGTTCGCGAAACCCTTGTGGGCGGAGCGCAAGATATCGTCGTCCAATTTGCAGCGCCAGCGCAACTTTCGATCCTCGTCGATGTAGAATTCCCAGGTGTGTCCGTGCTTGTCCGTTAGTGATTTGACCATTTCAGCCTCCGTCGATTGAGTACAACGTGGAACCGCCACGTCCGGGACTCCTGCCGCTCCTATCTTGCCACAGTCAAGGGGCGCGCCACGCCAACGGGCAAAAATTTGTTGGGGCGGAACGCCGACACGCCCGCGCGCCGGTCCCCGCCATCGCCCCGCCGCCAATGCCCGGCGGGGAGTGTTATAGCGGGATGACCGTGGACCGCCAGCGGTTTTGCCCCTGTGGAATTGGGGGATTTTCCGCCTCCGCCGATCGAAATTCCGCTTTGGAGACGGGAACAATCGTCGACGCGGAAATTGGCCGAAATCATCACGAAGCACCTACCCCATCAAATCCGCCTTCAACGCTGCCGTCCCGACGTCGTCGTCGCGCCGAGATAGCCCACACGGCGGCGATTGAACCCGCGACGGTGAGGCCAGTGCGGCGGAAACCGATCCAGACCCTGTGGCCACGGTGTCAAAATGGAACCCGCGCCCGGAGGCCAAGGCGGCGGTGATGAATCCCGCGCGAAAGCGACAAGTCGACGGAGACGGACCCAGCACCGGGAGGCCAGGGAGGCGGAGACGGAATCCGCGACGGTGAGGCCAGGCGGAGGAGATCGCATTGGGAACGCGCGGGGCGCGGAAGGTCCGGATGGAATCACCGAGATGGAAAACATCCTCCGAATATGCGCGCCCGGCCGGAAACCCGCCGCAGCATTCCGCGACCATGGGAACGAAAATGGTCAAAGCCCCAATGCCGGCGCGATGGCGATTGAATAATCAATCCCGCCATCGGTGCGGAAGCGTGTCGGCGGCGTGACGATCGATTCAATGAGAAACGGGCCGGATGTGGAAACACCCTTCCCGGATCAAGTCGGAGATCA
>JANQKA010000270.1 GCA_028281405.1 Hasllibacter sp.
TTCGGGATGACATTTGATATCTGAGTCCTTGCGATCCGCTGCCCGATTCGGTGAGTCCGGACGTCTCTTGTCATGCGCGGAATTCTGCTCGCGGATCACCGCCAAGGGTGGCAGACTGCCGGGCGAATCGGGCGATTTGCGCCCTACAGGGAGATTACCGGTGGCATTGGGATTTGGACCCTTGACCGGAGACGGGCATGGGGCGGGCAGCGGCCCGCCGCCGCGGGTTGGTTTCGCTTGGGCCGCTCCACCCGCCGCCGCACTCGGTCCCTTGCCGCGGTTTGGGGTTGGAGAAATGCGGGTTGAAGCGGACTTTGGAACGCCTTCGAACCCGCGTCATTCCTCCTCCGCGCGCCGGTGGGCTGAGGAACACTCCTTCGCGGGCATGGGCACCCAGCGGACAAAATTCCCCGGAAGGCTCTTCGTCCCTCGGCCCGATGAGGGGAGGACGACTCCGTGGAGCGCTCGGCGGGCCGACCGCCCGTCTCCGATGGGTGGGGGATGGCGGACAAAGTTCAGCGCCGCCATGCGTGTTGACGTTCCGCGGTTCCGGAACGGGGGGAAACTTGGCGGATCGGACCTCCGATCCTTGCCATTGGATTCGCGGGCCACTTCCTCAGCGCTCCGCCGATCGGTGGGGAACCCTCCCGCGGGGTTCGGTGGTTCAAGGGCGAAGTTCCACTGTGGAGCATTTGGCCTGAGTTCCAATGGAGGGGACCGGGAACCTCAATGGGTCACGTGCGCTTTTCCGCCGTCGAGCCGCGAAGGGCGTCTCATGGGTTTTGACTTGTGGTTGGTCGTTGATTATCCACTCAACCGGGTCGGTGTGGCGGTGAATTTTGGTCGCGCGGTGATGATTCGGAGATCGGAATCGATAAGAAATTGCCTTGACATCCCGAAGAACTTGGGATCAACTTCAACGTCTCCGCGCATGTTTTGGCGGAGTGTGGGTTGTTGGCTGTTGATTTTTCTGTTGCCGTTGTCAGCGCCGAGAGCGGTGGTTTCGATCCGAAGTGATCAAGCTGGCATGAGTTGCCGGATGTTCGATGTTTGCGGTGAGCCGCGAATCCTTGAGCGGGGTGCCCTACAAATTCCCGTGACCAACCCGCGCGCGGCCCCCGGACGAATGAAGCAAGCGGAGGATCGTTCAGGTTATGTTCAATTTTTAACCATGCCGATTTCCCTCAGGTTCTGTAGATGGAGCGGAAAATGAATGCCAAGCCCAAAAAGATCAGCGGAGAGACGGGCAGCAGGGCGATCGTGGAGCTGTTGCCGAAGGCGGCGAGTCTTTCGGAAGTGATCCTCGACCTTGTCGACAACTGCGTTGACGGCGCGATGCGCCAAAGGCGTGGGATTCTACGCGACCCGGAAGCGTATGACGGGTTGTGGTGCTCCCTTACTTTGTCCAAGGAGGAATTCCGGATAACGGACAATTGCGGCGGAATTCCGAGGGAGCATTTTGAAGACGCATTTCGAATTGGTCGTCCCGAAATTGATGTTGACGGGGATATTCCCACGATGGGAATGCAGGGAATTGGCATGAAGCGCGCGGTTTTCAAATTGGGATCCGAAGCGGCGATCCAGTCGATTTCAGATGAAATCGCGACGACGGTCGAGTATGGTGAAGAGTGGTTGAGTCCCCAAAACCGCGATTACTCTCTATTCATGCTCGACCGTGAGGAGAAGGAGGCGGAAAACGGCGTGACCATACACATAACAAAATTGAAGCCGGAGGCCACGGAATTGTTTGATCATCCCGGGTATCATGGAAGATTGGCCCATTTCATAGCGAAGAGATTTGCGTATGTCATCAAGAGGGGGTTCAAAATATATTTCAATGGATCGCCATTGGGGGCGTTGACGGTCGGGGTGCTTACATCCGAGGACATACAATCCGGTATTCAACCCTACAACTACATCGGATCCACTGTTGACACGGAGGTGCGGGTGACCGTGGGACTATACAGAAATTTGATGACCGAGCGGGAATTTGAAGAATCCGCGGATGATAGTCATGCCGCGGAAAGGGCGGGAATTACCGTGATTTGCAACGAGAGGGTGATTGTTCATTTGGATCGCACGGCCATCACGGGATGGGGCTGGGGAGCACCGGATTTTCATGCGCGGTTTCGCCCGATTGCCGGAATAATGTCATTCACTTCAAACGATGTCACGAATATCCCGATATCATCTCTGAAGCAGGGAATGGACGTCGATTTTCCACTTTATCGCCACGCGCGGAACGCCACCGTCGAAGGCCTATTGATGTTTATTTCATTCATACATGTATGGATGGGAAGGGAGGATCGTGTGAATGACATTATTGACGGTTCCCGCTACGTGGATTCTCTGCGCGAATCATTGGCTCATCTTCACGGCGAGTATTCAAGCTCGCAAGGTATTTACGCGAATGTGTTTCTCCCGAACTTGCCAAGGCCCAAGTCGGCGGGCGAGGATCGGAGGATGGTCTTTTCAAGGGACCAGGATGATATCGAGA
>JANQKA010000341.1 GCA_028281405.1 Hasllibacter sp.
TCGGCGTTCTTCGCCGGCGGTTCGTTCCTGATCGTGGGCGCCGTCACCAAGTCGAGTTGGCCGCCGCCCAACGCGCTTTCGTCGGGCACTTCGCCGATCAAGTCGGTCGCCGCCAGCAGATGGCGGTGGACCACATCCGCGAGGCTCTCCTGAAATGCCCAAAAGGGCGAGAATTCCTTGAGCCAAACTTCCCCCAAGCCCTGGATTACCGCGGATATGTTGCAGTTCTTGGCCCTGATGGAGGTTTCGCTCCGCTTCACCCTACCCATCATCCGATGATGCGAATCGTCCATCTCGAAGGTTTCACCGCGGGATTGGGCGCGAAGACCGTCGAATTACACCGAGACGATCGCCTCGTTCTCCTCCTCGGACCAATCCTTCCCCCGCATGGAAATCCTCCCTTCCGACGCCCCTTCGGGCCGCCCCGCCGAAGCCGTAACGAATCTCCAAAGGAGTTTCCACGTTTCGGAGCGGATGTTCCACCGGAAATCGGAGCGCCAAACGCCCCGGGCGCTTGCCCGCCGCGGTTCGAAGTCGGCCAGCGGGGACGTTTCCCGCCCACCGTTCGGCCCGAACGGCTACCTTCCGCTTCGCGGCCGCGGGCGTCCACTGGGCGATCCCGACCACGGTCGGCGCGGGGGAAAGCCCACGGGCACCCGGAGAATCTCGGTTTCCTGTTTGCCGGGAGTCCCTTGGTCCGCGGAGGCATGTCTTCGCCCCCGAGCCCGCCGCGGACGCGGCCGGTATTGAGGCGAACGGCCTCCACTCCACGTGCCGCCCGACCGGTACTTGGACGCCGGATGTCACGCCCCCGCCGACCAACCCGCGACGGGCGCAAGCCGTGATTCGCGGGTGATTCGTTTGACCTCCCGCACCCATCCCGCCGAGTGCCCCCGGCTCATCCCAAAGGTGGACCGGGACGCGGCGAATCGACTCCCGGTCGCCGCCGAAAGTGATTCGGAGTGGGATGGACTCCGCCAACTGGTCTCGACGCGCCGACCCGAACCGCCGCCCAAAGCGGTTCGAAATGGGATGGACCCCGCCAAGCCGGGATCGTTACTCCGGAGCGGGTCGCCGCCGAAATCGGCACGGGATAGATCCCGCCAGGCTGGTCTAGTCGCGCCGGCGAGGGGCGCCGCCGAAAGCGCTATCAAGGTGGTACGGAACCAAGGTTTCGGCAATAGATTCGGCCCGCGGCGAATCCCCCGACCACGTCGGTTCCGGAAGCGTGGAGATTCGCCACGCTCCGGGCCGCCGCCCAGGGACCGCCCGCTGCGGGCGCGGCGCGCCATCCCGCCGGTTCTCCCCCCGCGGGCGCATGAAGAAGGAACAAAGCGGGAATGCTGTTCAAAGTTCGATTGACCAAAAATATAGGCTCTCATGGCGGGCATGGAATTGCGACTGAATTTTCTGGAATACCCGCGACAATCACCCGAGACATGGCGGGTAATTCCCAATAATTCACGGATTTTCACGAATATCAGAGTTCAACCTCGGGCAATTTATATCGAGGGAATCCAAGAATTTCGCCAATGATGGGCTCCGCTGAGCGGCCCTTAAAAAATTCATTTCCTCAAGCATTTCCACCCCGCGCGTCGTCTCCTTATACGATTCCTTTTCCAACAATTTCCTAATTATATTTTTTCCATGCTTGCCTTCGAAATTAATTAATTTGATTTTTACTCCAAACCTGGATTCCATATATTCATGATCCGCAAGTATCCAATTCTCGATCATTTGATCGGGAATCCCAATTCGCAATTTCGATTTATCGTACCTGTGCTTTCCCAGTTTTCGGAGCTTTTCTAGTTCCTCGAGCAGGGTTTTCGACAAATCATCACTGGATTCCTTGCGCCTCTCCCGGTCGAAAACGATCACAACGGGATAGTGGCGATCGTTGAGTCGACTTAGAAGAGCACCAATGTGCGTCGCCATCGTGGTCATGGGAAATTTCTTGCCGTTGCCGACACTCAACACGGGAATCCGTCTCCCGCCACAAATCTTCTTCAAGAATATTTGCTCCATGTCTCCTTCAACTATGAACGCGTGCCTAGACATAATCCAACACTCCTGAAAGATAAAGGTGCCCTAGTCCAAATCCATCCTCGTTCGCGGCATCTCGAATATCTTTCATCCTTTTTATCCGGCGAGTTCTCGTCGCTCCGGAATTCGTCATAGACACGAGGACAATTTCCGATGGATCCGCGGAATTTAGCAAAGTTTCGCTATGAGTTGTCAGAAACATTGAACCGCGCGGCTTTCCATTGTTACCCGCTGCGCGGAGGTTGTTTCGAATCAAGTCGAGGATTTTTCTCTGCATCAATGGATGAATATAATTTTCCGGTTCTTCTATGGCGATTATCGAGCGGTTTGTGTAAATCGATGTTACAAGAGCCAGCCACTTCACGGTTCCATCCGACAAATGAGACAGTGGAAATTTAACTTTTCCTCCGTTCATTTTTAATTTGACATATATGGTGATTTCATTTTTTAAATGATCGATTTCCGGTTGAATTGAAATAATATTATCGCTGATTGATTTAAGTGATTCTTCAATCATGTCAAAAGCGTCGGCAATCCTGTAATTATGCGGTCTACCGTATTTTTCAAAATTGGACAAACTTGCATTCTCCTCGATATTGCTTTGGATCCCCATGTCATTTTTTTCCAATTCCAGTGCATAAAGGGTGGCCGCCAAGCCTTTTCCATTCACCTCAATCTCCGGAGGGGTTGCGCTATCATCACTATTTTTCGCTATTTCCGGAACAATGTTCAAAACTTTGTTCTGCGATAAGTCGGAGATTACTCCATTGAATTTAGGAAAACACAAACTCGCGGCGTACAATATCGGGGCATTTGGTTGATGAGTCGACTGAATAATTTGAGAAATGGCACGTTCAATATTTTTCTTTTTCTCATTCTCCGCATATAGAATAATTGAAGTTGAACTTCCAAGCATGTCAATATTCATTTTTTGAATCTCATGATTAAATTCAATTTTCTTGCCAACGATTGAAGCGAATTCCCTAATATGAAAATCCCAATCCGAATTGTTCCTGCCACGGGAATTTTGCGGGGTGCCACAAAATGCGAATTTGAATTCCTGATTCTCAAAGTAAACAGTTTGAATTTCCTTGGAGAAATTGATCGCAAACCGGTATTCATACCGATATTTTGACGACACCCCTCCCCCTTTCATCTTATATGTGTGAATCACCCCTTCCCCAATAAATTCCGCATCAATCCGCATCACTGGATTCCGCTTTCCCGTTCTCGAAAAGATTCGCCCCGCCCCCCCGAAATCACTCACGGCTTTACTCGCCGACCTCCGTTCAAACACGGCGGAGACGAAAGCCAAAAACATGACAATGTTCGACTTTCCAGACCCATTGGGGCCCAGCAAAATGTTGACTCCGGGACGGACACCGACTGAGAATCCCATGAGTGAACGGAATCCGTTGACTTGAATCCGCTTCAGCACTTTCATTCTCCTTCCATACTCCGCTCCCAAAGGAGGGTCGCCGCCCCCTACCGGTGGTCGGCCGGGGGACACTCATTCCCGCGGTTCCCCGTTCGGGGAACCGCCATGCCCCCGGCAGTCCGCCAGCGGCGTTCATCCCGCGGCACCCCGTCCGGGGTCCGCTCCGCCACCGGAGGTCCGTCGGCAACGATCGTTCCCGCGGCGCCCCGTCCGGGGAACCGCAATGCCTCCGGTGGTCCGCCGGAGGCATTCATTCCCGCGACACCCCGATACCGGGGAGCCACTCCCGCCCAGGAAGTTCGCCGGCGGCGTTCGTTCCCGCGGCGCCCCTTCCGGGGAACCGCTCCGCCCACCTTGCTCCTCAACGCACCACTCAATCTCTCAACCATGTGAGACTAGCGCAATCCGAACATTTGATCAATGGCAGAACCTAATTTTGTCCATCGCCCATGATTCGCAACCGAATTGGTGAATCCCGACGCCGGAAAGGATGGTTGAACTTGGGCGAAAGCAATGTGGGTTGGTCCCGTTGACACTCGATTCCAGCGGTTCGGTGCGAAATTGTGTCACCGGTTCCCAATCTTGATGTCACATGATTCGTTCCCCTACACGGAGTTTCCGTGTTGCCGCAAGCACAATTTTCAATAATCCCAGTGCCGTCACGCTCTTTCGGGCCTCCTTTCCTGTGACGGACGGTCCCGCCTCTTTACCTGGCATCATCGCGACGCATGGTCGAGCGTTTGTCCTTGCGGAGCCGCTCGGTGCAATGGGGCGCATCCCTCCCTGTCCGGGTGCCGCTGGGCAACCTCGGGACAGTGCTCCCTCGCCTGCGCGAATCACCCGCGAACGCTTGCCGGCGCCGTGACACGCCACCACCCCTTCGGTGGCGGTCAGCCTCGGCTTCCGGGTCGGACGCTCCCCTCGTGATGTGTTGAGATGCGCGTTTCGCGGACATCCGCCGTTTCCCGGTCTCCGGACGCCCTTGCTCGGCGGTGATCAGGCACCGATCCCGATGCCCGCCGCGGACGGTCTCCGCTCCATCCGCCGGTGTCGAACTGTGTCCGGAAGCCGGATGGGCGTCCCCGCCGCCCAACCCGCGCCGTGCGCCGACCGTGATTCGCTGGTGATTCGCTGGTGATTCGTTTGGTCTCCCGCACCCAATCCCGGCGCGCGGGAGCCATCCCATCCCGAACCATTGACCAGGGCGCGGTGAATCTCCTCCAAGCCGCTGCCCAAAGCGATTCGGTGTGGGATGCCCCAGGGCCGATCTCATCGCGCGGGCGCGGGCCGGCACCGAAAGCGATTTGGGTGGGGCGCGGAAAAAGTCGCGGCGACCGATTCGGAAGGCGGCGAATCACCCAAATCCCACCGATTGTGGACGCGTGGCGAAACGCTCCCCGCGCACAACCGATGCGAAATCGTTGGCCCGGAAAGCCGCCCGAGGCGGGTCGGCCCTCGCTCGGTTGGACTGGTGCGGTCGAGAAGACTCGAACTTCCACGGGTTTTACCCCACAGCGACCTCAACGCTGCGCGTCTACCAAATTCCGCCACGACCGCACTGTCATTGGCTTGGTGCGCGCTCCTTACACTTGCGTCTCACGGATGCCAAGTGAAAATCCGCCACCCGCCGCGACCCGTCGGCGGCGGTGGCCCGACGGCGAAGGAGACCGCGCCTTGGACTGGATCGTCAGCAACGAGCCCGTGGAGTACGCCGGGGCGGTCGCCCTGATGGAGGCCCGCGCCGGCGAGATCCGCGCGGGCACCGCGGACGAGGCGGTCTGGCTGCTGGAGCACCCGCCGCTCTACACGGCCGGAACCTCCGCCGCCCCAGCGGATCTCGTTGACCCGCGCTTTCCGGTGCACGAGGCCCGGCGCGGCGGCGGGTACACCTATCACGGCCCCGGCCAGCGCGTCGTCTACGTGATGTTCGACCTCGAAAGACGTGGCCGCGACCTGCGCGGCTTCGTGACCGCGCTCGAGAATTGGGTGATCGACACCCTGGGTGAATTCGGGATCAGGGGAGAGATCAGGCCGGGACGGATCGGCGTTTGGGTTGCCCGCCCCGAAAAACCTCCCCTGCCGGACGGAACTCCCCGGGAGGACAAGATCGCGGCCATCGGCCTGCGCGTGAGGAAATGGGTCAGCTTCCACGGCCTCTCCATCAACGTGGAACCGGATCTCTCCCACTTCGATGGAATCGTTCCCTGCGGCGTGACGGGCCACGGCGTGACCAGCCTCGTCGACTTGGGCCTTCCGGTGACGATGAATGACGTGGACGCGGCCCTCCGGCGCAGCCTCGCTTCGCAGCCGCGCCCGCTCGGCTGACGGGATCCTCACGCCCGATCCCGCGGCCATCCGCCGTGATGGCCGGATCAGGTGCCGGCCACCTCAAGCATCTCCTCCCACGCATCACCGAACCGTCACGCCGGGGCGCGTTTCGCTGTTCCGTCCCGCGACCCGCACTCAAGCCAACGGGTGCCTCCCGACCGAAGATCGCGGTCCTCCGCCTGACGGGCCGAATCAGGGGGCGGGTGGCTTCAAGCGCGCACCCACGAATCACGAAGCCTTCGCGTCGGGGGGCTTCAGCCGCATCACCCGCCCGCCGATCGACGAGAGCGTTCGACGAAGGTCGCGGTTCTCGGCCGGTCGGGCCGAATCATGAGGCGGGCGACCTCGAATGCCGTGCGCGCGAATCACGTATCCACCACTCCGTTCCACGACCCGCCCGCAGGCCGACGGGGCCTCCCGACCGACAACCGCGGTCCTCCGCCTGACGAGCCGAAGCAGGGGGCGGTCGACCTCAAAAGCCGTGCCCGGGAGCCACGGATCCGTCGCGTCGGGCACCCCTCCACCGCTTCGCCCCACGACTCGCCCGCCCGCCCGCCGACGGAAACATCCCGACCGACGACCGCGGCCCGACTCCGGACGGCCCGAATCAGCGGACGGGCGGCCTCAAGTGACGTGCCCGCGAATCATGAAACGTCCAGTTCGGGATCCCTCCGCCGCTTCGCCCAACGACTCGCCCGCCCGCCGACGGAAACATCCCGACCGACGACCGCGGCCCGACTCCGGACGGCCAGAATCAGCGGACGGGCGGCCTCAAGTGACGTGCCCGCGAATCATGAATCGTCCAGTTCGGGATCCCTCCGCCGCTCCGCGCCTCGACCCGACTTCCGGTTGACGGAAACTGCCGACCAACTTCCGTGGGCCGGTGCCGGGCGTGCCGAATCAGAAGGCGGGCGACCCCAAGCGACGCGACCACGCATCCCCGAACCGGCGAGTTTTGGTGCGCTTCCGCCCCACCGCCCTGCGGCCCGCCCCCGATCGAAGGCACTTCCCGACCGCCGACCGCGGTCCTGCACCGTACGGGCCGATTCAGTGGGCGGGCCGGCTTGAACTCCGTGCCCGCGAATCACCGAACCGTCGAATTCGGGATCCCTCCGCCGCTCCGCCGCGCGGCCCGACCGCTGACCGGCGGGAGCCTGCCGACCGACGACCGTGGCCACCCCGACGTGCCGAATCAGGAGGCGGGCGACCTCGAATGCCTCGACCTCGAATCACGGAGCCGTCGAATTCGGGCACCCCCTCGCCGGTCCTCCCCGCGGCCCGCCTTCAGACCGACCGGCGCCACCCGGCCGACAATCGCTACCCGCCGCAGGAAAGGCGGAAACAGCGGGCGGGCGGCCTCAATCGCCGCGACCACGAATCACGAAACCGTCGCGTTCGGGCCCCCTCCGCCGCTCCGCCCCGAGACACGCCCGCGGGACGGCGGTTGCCTCCCGAC